>NZ_JAAGPH010000240.1:0-6816 GCF_017104705.1 Burkholderia sp. Se-20373
TTGCGCCGCGCTGCCCGCTGACGATCGGGCCGCGGCATTCGCCCGACGTGTCGTGTGCGACGCCGCCTTCGGCCGCGTCGCGGCAGTCGTCACCGTCGATACCTCCCGCGCCGGTTCCGGCGCAATCAGCGTCGCCACCATCACCTGCCGCTGCGCGGGCACGCTTCGCACGGCCGGCTCGCGTGCAAGCAGGACGAATACGCCTGCATGAAGCACGCTCACGGCGGCCACGGTCGACGCGACGTACATTCCGCGACGACGGGAACGATTGCGGGCGAATCGATACGAGCCGCCCGCCGCTCGCGCATCGAAGGCAGCCGTACTCATCGCGCCCGCCATCCGGCCTTCAACGATCGTCGCGTGCACGTACCCAATCGCCTATATGAAGAGGATTGCGTATCGATCGCCACGGTCTCCATCGCTTCGCCCTGCCTCGTTTACGCCCGCCGTCGTCGCCGCGCGCGCTCAGCAATCGCACGCGGCTCCGCATTGCGCCAGCGAATTCTCCCGGCTGCGGAAAATCAGCGGCTGTTCGTCGCGTGGCGTGCAACGTCGCGCGAATTGCACGGCCTGCTCGACCTGGCCGTGGTGCGCGGACTTCTCGCACACCGGATCGGCCTCCTTCGGGTCGCCGGCCAGCAGGTAGGCCTGGCATCGGCATCCACCGTGGTCCACATGCCGTTCGTCGCACGTGCGGCACGGCTCGCGCATCCAGCCGTCGCCGCGAAACGCGTTGAACGCGTCGCTGTCGTACCAGATTTCCCGCAGCGAACGGTCGCGCACGTTCGGCAGCACGAGTCCGGGCAGCGACCGCGCGGCATGACACGGCAGCGCGGTGCCGTCAGGCGCTACGCCCAGGAACACCGAGCCCCAGCCGTTCATGCACGCCTTCGGTCGCCGCTCGAAATAGTCGGGCACGACGAACAGGATCTTGCAGCGCTCACCCACCAGCTTGCGATAGCGGTTGACCGTTTCCTCGGCCTCGCGCACCTGTTCGACGGTCGGCATCAACTGGTCGCGGTTCAGCATCGCCCACCCGTAATACTGTGTGTTCGCGAGCTCCAGGTAATCGGCGCCGAGATCGAGCGCCATCTCGATGATCTGTCCCACGTGCGGCAGGTTGTAGCGATGCAGTACGCAGTTGAGCACCATCGGGTAGCCGTGCGCCTTGATCAGCCGCGCAACGCCGCGCTTCAGTTCGAACGTGCGGGTGCTGCTCAGGAAATCGTTCAGCTCGCGCGTCGAATCCTGCAGCGACAACTGGATGTGGTCGAGCCCGGCCGCCTTGAGCCGCTCGATGCGGGCAACGCTCAGCCCGACGCCCGACGTGATCAGGTTCGTATAGAAGCCGAGCCCGCGCGCATGCGCGACGAGCGTCTCGAGGTCGTCACGCTGCAGCGGTTCGCCGCCCGAGAAGCCGATCTGTGCGGCGCCGAGCGCGCGCGCATCGCCGATGACCGTGCGCCATGCATCGGTATCGAGTTCCGCGCCGTGCGCCGCGAAGTCGACGGGGTTGTAGCAGAACGCGCAGTGCAGCGGGCAACGGTACGTGAGTTCCGCGAGCAGCCACAGCGGCGCGGATGGACGGGAAGTGTCGGCTGCCATGTCAGTCGAGCCAGCCGCGCAGCCGCGCGTGATCGAGGAAACGATAGACGTCGGTCGCGAGATCCGACTGCCTGAACAGGCGCTCGAGTTCGCCGATGATGTCGTCCAGTTCGCGCGTGCCGTCGCAACGCGCGAGAATCTCGCCCGCACTCGGGTTGAGCTTGACCATGCCCTCCGGATAGAGGAGCACGTAGGCATCCTGGGCCGCCTCCCACTGCAGGCGGTACATGCCACTGAGGCAAGGGCGCAGCGGCACGCCGCTGGCGGCTTCGATCGCGTTCATAGCGGGTAGGCCCTTTCGACGGCGTCGAGCATCGACCAGAGAATGTCGAGCTTGAATTGCAGGATGCCGAGCGCGCGCTGCTGCGCATCCGGTGTCGTGAAATGCTGCAGCGTGACCGCGAGGCCATGCTCGACGTCGCGCTGCGCGAGCGGCACGCGGCTGCGAAAGTAATGCAGCCCGGCCGGCTCGATCCACGGGTAATGCGACGGCCAGCCCGCGAGGCGGTCGAGATGGATCTGCGGCGCGAACATCTCGGTCAGCGACGAGCACACCGCTTCCTGCCACGGCGCGCGCCGCGCGAAGTTCACGTATGCATCCACCGCGAACCGCACGCCGGGCAACACGTGCTCGAGCGACCACAATTCGGCGCGCGAGAGACCGCATGCCTCGCCGAGCCGCACCCATGCCTCGATGCCGCCTTCGTTGTCGCCCTGCCCGTCGTGATCGACCAGCCGCTGGATCCAGCGGCGCCGCGTGTCGCGGTCGGGGCAGTTCGACAGGATCGCCGCATCCTTGAGCGGGATGTTGATCTGGTAGTAGAAGCGGTTTGCCACCCAGCCGCGGATCTGCGTGGGCGAACAGGCGCCGCCGTTGAGCCGCCGGTTGAACGGGTGATGGATGTGGTAGCGCGATTCGAGCGCACGCAGGCGCGTCTCGAATTCGGTCGCGGTCCAGGGCGTCGCGTGCAACGCCGTAGCGGGGATCGGTGCGTTCATCGTCAGACCTGGAATTGCATGCCGTCGTGTGCGACGTCGATGCCGTGCGCGCGCAGGTGCGCGTGCTCGACGGAATGCGGATCGAGAATCGGGTTCGTGTTGTTGATGTGCGTGAGCACCTTGCGCGTACGCGCGGGCAGCGTGTCGAGCCAGTCGATCATGCCGGGCCGCCCGTGTTCCGCGCACTGCGCGAGGTGGCCCATGTCGGCTGCGTGCTTGCCCGACAGGCCGAGATCGATCATCTCGGTCCCGGTCCAGAACGTGCCGTCCACCAGCACAAGATCGGCGCCGTCCATGGCCGCACGCACGTCGTCGGTGACCGTCGCGAGCCCCGGCGCATAGAACGCGCGGCGGCCGCTCGCGACGTCTTCGATCGACAGCGCGATGTTGTCCCCGGGCGCGGCCGACGCGCGCCGTGGCGAATAAGGCGGCGCCTTGCTGTCGACGGCAATCGCGGTGAAACGGATGCCGCGCGCGGCGGGCACGTCGAATGGCTCGCCGGGCACGATCGTCTGCGCGGCGACGCCGCAGTAATGGCCGAGCAGCGGTACGAGCGGCAAGCCGGTCGACAGGTCGTCGAGCACCGGCGCGCTCGCATAGAGCGGCAGCGGCGTCGAACGCTCGCGCAGCATCAGCAGGCCCGTCACGTGATCGATCTGCGCATCGCACAGCACGACGGCGGCGATGCCGCTGTCGCGGATCGCGCGCGCCGGTTGCAGGTCCGGGTCCGCGCGCAACTGGGAAAGAATGTCGGGCGACGCGTTGACGAGGACCCAGTCGATGCCGTCGTCGCTGACCGCGATCGACGACTGCGTGCGCGGCAGTACGTGGCCGCTTCCGCTGCGCGCACGGCGGCAGTTCGCGCAATTGCAGTTCCATTGCGGCAAGCCGCCGCCGGCTCCCGAGCCGAGTATCTTGATCTTCATGGGCGTCAGCTCCCGAGGCCGCCCGCGCCGATCACGGCGAAACGGGCGGCACGCACGGCGATCAGCGGTTGGCAATGTACATCGTGATTTCGAAGCCGAAGCGCAGGTCGGTGTAAGACGGTGTCGTCCACTGCATGATGGTGTCTCCTGATTGAGCTGATGAGTTGATGCGTTGCGTGGTGAGTCGAACAACCGCGGAAATCGGGCGGTCGGTTCCTCTTCAGCAAGGAGCGTGCCGAAACCTCGCGTCGGCCGTCCGGCGCCCGCATGAGGCCGTCGTTCGGGCATCGGAATGCCATCCTTACGAATAGCCGACACGATTCGTGCGCGCGCGATCCTCCGCGCCCGCGGCGGGGGGTGCGAGGGGTGTGACAGGTGTTGAATCGTTGAACACCGGTGTTGCAACTTGACACACCGGTCGTGACAGGGCGCGCAGTACGCCGGCCGGGATCCCGCGGCCGGCGCTTCAGTTCTCGTCCGACGGGCGGCGCTCCGTGTCGGCGGCCGGCATCTTCCGGTAGATCGTGTTGCGCGAGACGCCGAGCGCGCGCGCCGCGGCCGACACGTTGCCGCCATGGCGTGCGAGCGCGGCGGCGATCGCGGACGCCGCGACGTCCTGCAGGCGCGCGTCGGCCGGCGGGAACGCATCCGCGACGCACGGTCCGGCAGACGGCTCGTGCGTGACCTGGGCGGCCTGCGCATCGCCGCGATGCAGGTCGTCGAAGAAGTCGTCCGGCAGATGCTCGCGCCGAATTTCGCCATCGTCGTCGACCATCGCCGCCGCCGTGCGCAGCAAGTTGCCGAGCTGGCGGAAGTTGCCGGGCCAGGTGCAGCGCACGAACAGCGCCATCACGTCCGGCGCGACGGTCAGCGGCGGCCGGCCCGGCCCCGCGAACGCCTCGCGTTGCAGCATCTTCTGCACGACCACCGCAAGATCCGTGCGGTCGCGCAACGGCGGCAGGCGCACCACGAGGCCGTTCAGCCGGTAGTAGAGATCTTCGCGAAAGCGATTCTGCGCAATCATGTCGCGCAGGTCGCGGTGCGTCGCGCAGATGATCGCGATGTCCACGGCAATCGTCTTCGTCGAGCCGAGCGGGTTGACGAGGCGCTCCTGCAGCACGCGCAGCAGCCGCACCTGCAACGGATACGGCATGTCGCCGATTTCGTCGAGGAACAGCGTGCCGCCGTTCGCCTGCAGCAGCTTGCCGATCGCGCCCTTGCGGCGCGCGCCGGTGAATGCGCCCTCCTCATAGCCGAACAGCTCGGACTCGATCAGCGTCTCCGGAATCGATGCGCAGTTGACCGCGACGAACGGCGCGTCGCGCCGCGGCGAGTCGTTGTGGATCGCCTGCGCGAGCAGTTCCTTGCCGGTGCCGGTTTCGCCGGTGATCAGGATCGGGATGTCCTTGCCGATCACCTTGCGCACCTTCGCGATCACGCAGGCCACCTGCGCATCGCCGGTGTCGAGATAGTTGAGCCGCGACAGGCCGGCCGACGTGCCGGCGGCCGGCGCCGGCACTGCATTCGCGCGGGCGGCAGGCGCGAGCGCATCGTGGACGTCCGTCGGCCGGCTGCCTTCGGCGAGCGTCGCGCGCCGGAAGTGCACGCGCGCGCACACCACCGCGCCGTTGCCGAGATTCAGCGTCAGGTGTCGGTCGGTACTCGCGCGCATGCGGTCGATCAGCTGCGCGCTCGTGATGTCGAACAGCGACGACAACGTGTGCGCGCGCAGCGCGGCGAGCGGCATGCCGAGCTGGAACTGCGCGCTGCGATTGGCCGACAGGAAGCGGCCGTCGGCGGTAAACGCGACGATTCCCTCCATCAGCGTGCCGAGGAATTCAGGACGGCCGTGGAACGACACCTGCAGCGTCTCCTGAAAGGTCGTCGTAAACAGATGATTCTCGATCATCTGCACCGACATCTTCGCGAGCGCCATCGTGTGCTGGTGATAGCTGCGATGGTCGCCCGTCACGTCGAGCACGCCGATCGCATCACCGTACGGATCGAGGATCGGCACGCTCGAACAGGTCAGGAAGCGGTTCGCCGCCAGGAAGTGCTGGTCGCCGTGGACAACCATCGGGCACAGTTCGGCAAGCGCCGTCCCGATCGCATTGGTGCCCTGCCGGTTCTCCGCCCAGTTCGCGCCCGGGCGCAGCGCCACCTTCTCCGCGCGACGCAGGAAATCGTCGTCGCCGATCGAATGCAGGATCAGACCTTCGGCGTCGGTCAGCACGATCATGCTCTGCGTGTTGACGATCTGCTCGTGCAGCGTTTCCATCACCGGCATCGCGTGCACGCACAGCACCCGGCTCTGCTCTCGCTTGAGCACCAGCGCCGAGCTCGGCAGCACATCGTAGTCGGGCCGGGCCGATACCTGCAGGCCGAATGTCTCGGACCGCTCGTGGGCTTTCTGAATCGACGGCGCGGGCCAGCCGGCGGGATGCGCGGCCCGTGTTCCGGCCGCCTGCTCTACGTCATCGCGCATTGTCTCCTCCGGGGATCCTTCCGGTCATGTGCCGGACTCTTTGCCGTCATTGCAAGCAAGCATCGGGCCACGCCAACGTCGCCGCTCGAATTGAAAGCAGAACGTAATATATGGTCCGGGCACACCCGTGCATGTGCGTCGCGCAACAGACCGGCTTCGTGATACCGCGATTTCCGGACGCGTGACTACCCGTGCGAATCCTGATCTTCCCGGCTGGCGCGTTTCTGGCTTTGTCGCAGATCAAGCCCCGGCCACCGCCCGGACACCCGTGCGGCGCGTGACGGTTGCGCCGACTCCACACCGAGCCTTATCGACATGACACGCCGCCCGATTCGATCCACGCCGTCACCCGCGATGCGGGCGTTGCCCGATGCACCGGCGCCGCCCGCCGTCCCCGCCGTCCTCGCCGTCCACCGCCTGCGGCGCGATGCCCAATCGATCGCGTTCGCCGTGGCCGGCGCCGCGCACGGCCACCCGGTCGTCGTGCTGCACGGCGGGCCCGGCAGCGGCAGCCAGGCCGGCATCCTGCGGCTGTTCGACCTGACCTGCGTGCGCGTCGTGCTCGTCGACCAGCGCGGTGCAGGCGCCTCCGCGCCGCGCGGCGGCACGCGCCACAACAGCACCCCGCGGCTGATCGCCGATCTGGAGGCCGTACGCGAACAGCTCGGCATTGCGCGCTGGGGCGTCGTCGGTGGATCGTGGGGCGCCGCGCTCGCACTCGCCTATGCGGGTACACATCCCGCGCGGGTGACCGGCGTCGTGCTGCGCGGCCTGTTCCTGACGTCGCCCCGCGAAGTCCGC
>NZ_JAAGPH010000241.1:0-6723 GCF_017104705.1 Burkholderia sp. Se-20373
CGGCGGCCGCGGCGTCGACGGCGGCGAGTGCCGCGGCCGGCGTCGCGGCCGGCACGCGCGCGAACGGCGCTTCGGTGGCGGGATTGCGGACGACGATGAACGTGTCGCTTTCCGGGGCGACGAAACGGCCGTTCACGTAATTGCGTTCGGTGCGCATGAAGTGACTCCTCCGATGAATGCAGGCGGATCGCTTCGAGTGGCGACACGCGTGGCACGGGATAGCGGCCATTCTCTTCATGCGTTTAGCGCACGACAAACGACTTATTTTCGCGTCGATCATGAGAAAAATGCACGTTACTCGGCGAATCGGCTGGCGTCGCCCGTCCGGCAAGGCTGCCGTGGCGTGGGCCCGTGGGGGAGCGGGCGGAGGGCTGTCGTATTTTCCGACTGGTCCGAGTGCGGACGGGCGTGGAAGCCGGTAAGGTGTCGCCCGCGGCGGTTGGTGGAGGGTGCCCGGGGAGGGACGCGTGCTAGGCCAGCGGCACTTGCGGCAGCGGCGACGACGGTTCGAGATGGCGCTTCGCGAGCCACACTTCCTGCTGCAGCCAGTCGCGGAACTGGACGATGTGCGGCAGGTTCGTCTGCTCGGGCCGCGTGACGAACCAGTACGACTGGTGGCCGTCGACGTGCACGTTGAGTACCTGCATCAGCTGCCCGGTCGCGAGTTCGCGCGCGACCATGTGGCGGTCCGCGATCGTGATGCCGAGGCCGTCGATCGCCGCGCGGATCGCATGGTCGAGCAGGTCGAATTCGTAGCCGCCGCGCGTGTCGACGTCGGCGATGCCGGCTGCTTTCAGCCAGTGCTGCCAGGTCAGGTAGCGCTGGTCGTCGGTGGCGAGCACGTGCAGCAGCGTGAAGCGGTTCAGGTCGATCGGCGCGCCGTCCTGTCGCAGCCGCGCATACAGCGCGGGCGCGCAGACGGCGATATGCTGCTCCTGCATCAGCAGTGCGTTGTCGAAGCCGTCCCATTCGCCGTCGCCGAACCGGATTGCGCAGTCGAGCACGCGCGATTCGCCGAGGCTGTCGTGGATGCGGGTCGTGAGGCTCAGCTCGAATTCGGGATGCGCGTCGCGCAGCCGGCCGAGGCGCGGCATCAGCCAGCGCGCGGCGAAGGTGGGCGGCACGTTCGCGCGCAGGCGGTTCAGGTGGGTTTTTTCCTGCAGGCTGCGCACGGTCAGCTCGATCTTGTCGAACGACTGCTGCAGCGCGCGCAGCAGCACGCGGCCGGCCGCGGTCAGTTCGAGCTGGTGATGGCGGCGCTCGAGCAGGGTTTCGCCGAGCTGGCCCTCGAGCTGGCGAACCTGGCGGCTCACCGCGCTCTGCGTCACGTTGAGCAGCTCGGCCGCGCGCGTGAAGCTGCCGGTGCGGCCGGCCATCTCGAAGGCTTTCAGCGCATTCAGCGCCGGCATCTTGCGTCTCACGGAGCGGTGTCGTGTTGGGTGCGGGATGCTTATTGTAGGCGGGCGGCGCGGGCGGGGGGATGCTGAATGGCGGCGACGGTGAACGCTGGGGTTTTAACGTAGGGCGGCTGGCGTGCCTCGTCGTGGAAAGGCTGCCCGCAGGAGGGCCGGCAGTGCCGGCCGGCAACGAAACGAACGATACGAACGAAGGGGACACACATCATGCGACGCCTGCCATCGTTGATCGCACTGCGATTTTTCGAGGAGACCGCGCGTCACCTGAGCTTCAACCGCGCGGCGGTTTCGCTGTGCGTGACGCAAGGGGCGGTGAGCCGGCAGATCCGGCTGCTCGAGGAAGCGCTCGGCGCGCGGCTGTTCGAGCGCGATCACAAGGGCGTGCGCCTGACCGATGCCGGCGAGCGATTGCTGCCGTTCATCGGGCAGGCGTTCGACACGATCGAACGGGGCGTCGGCGAAATCGCCGCCACGCGGCCGGGCGCGAAGCGGCGGCTGACGGTGTCGCTGCCGCCGACGTTCGCGACGCAGTGGTTTTCGCCGCGGCTCGGCACGCTCGCGGAGGCGCTGCCCGACGTCGAGCTGTCGATCCGCACGGAGCCGGATGACGATTGCCATTGCCATATCCGCTTCGGACGCGCGGCGCGCGCCGGGATGCAGTCGGAGCTGCTGATGATGGAGCGGCATGCACTCGTCGGCGCGCCGCGCTATCGCGGCGATGCGCTCGACGTGCTGCTCGGCCGGTTGCCGTCGCTGCATGTGCTGCACGAAGGCAAGCGCCTGACGCTGTGGGCCGACTGGTGCGAGCAGGCGGGCGTGCCGCCGGCGCGAATCGGCGACGGCATCGAGTTTTCGACGCTCGAACAGGCGATCCGCGCGGCGCGCAAGGGCGCGGGGCTCGCGGTGGTCGACCTCAACATGATCGAGGAGGAGATCGGCGAGGGCAGCCTCGTGCGGCTGTCGCCGGTGCAGCCGATCGGGCCGTTCGGATATTGGCTCGACGTCGAGCCGGAGAGCGTGGCGGTCGAGCCGGTGGTCGCGTTTGCTGCGTGGTTGCGGGAGCAGGCGGGGAGGCGGGGGTAGGGGCGCTGCTGGTGGGACACAACTGATCGGAATGCTGGACAAATCGGATCAGTCCGCGTCAGTCCTGCTGTTCTCGCGGTGTTGGCATTTGTCAACGATCGTTACCGGGAACGGAGATAGTCACGATCGTTGACGGCCTGGGCCATGCGGCTTCGTCGTCGTTGCCGGCTACCGGTCGGGGTCGTGCCCGAAGTGCATGAGTGTTTCCCGGCGCCCCCAGAATTCTATGTCGGCGATCGTTTCGACAGGCATCTGGCTCTTCGAGAGATCGATGCGCCCAACGTTGAAGACGGCGCGGCGCGGCGGGGATACCGGCATGTTGGCCGTCCGCGTGTCGTGCCCGACGGCGGACTTGCGCATGACACGCGCCAGGCTGTGATGGAGCTCGGTGGTGACGAGCGCATCGAGGAGACGCCTTGCTTCGGCGCTGAGGGCGAGAGGACGCCGGCTCGACGGTCGGCCGGGCTTCGCCGTGGGGCGCGTGATCCGGAATCCGGCGATCGGCGTGTGCTTTGCGTTCATTCGTAAATCCCCTTTTCGATCAAGTAACGTTGCAGCGCCCGCACGGACATGCCGTGCGGTGTGACGTCGAATGTCATCCAGCGATGTGATCCCGCTACGCGCCAGAAATCCCGCCCGAATCGCGTTGCATAGAGCGCACGCAGCGACCGGAGTGATCCGTCGGCAAGACCGACCGGGTGCCCCTGGAAATACTGGAACAGCGCCGCTTCATCGCCGCACTTGTCGGGAATGGGCGCGTCGAAGCCGAACCGTGGCCATGCGTAGTACCCGAATAGCCGGCGCCCGCCCGGTTTGGGCGCTGCCTTCCGGCCCCCCGCTGCGAATGCAATGATTCGAGTGATGTCCAACGTATCAGACGCCCTGACAATCCGCCACAGCATCGCCGCGCCGAATCCCGTGATTGCGTGATCGACGAGATCGATTGTCTTGAGTTCGAGTAGGGATATGTCCGATTCTCGACGGACCGACACGCGGTTTTCGGATCGGATCCAGGTGGGGTTCGTGACCGAGAAGGTCAACTGGCCTCTGCTGTCGAGATAGGCTTGAATGTCCGATCCGGCAGGCGCGCCGCACAACGAAACGAGCAGTTCGTCGGGGACGTCGCCGTTCACACCAAGAAACGTGGAGATATCCAGATCGTTTCGATCGACCTTGAGCTGATCGTCGAAGTACGACGTTTCGTAGGGCAGAACATGACTGAGATCGACGGGGCGAGCGGGCATGGCTTCCGGCAATGAATGGAAAGCACCCAGCATATCGGCGCGAATCCGGCAGACAGAGTCCGCCAAACGGCCAATCATGAGGCGGCGCGACCGCCCGTCCCGCCCCCTACGACCAGTCGAACGTCAGCAGCGCCACGCGGCTGGCCGGCTCGTAAAACAGGAGAATCGAGTCCGCGCCCATCGCGCGGTATTCCCAGCCGGTGACGCGGGCGACGAAGCGAAAGCGCGCACCGTCGGGGCCGATCGGCCGGATGTCGTCGGGATTGCGGTCGTCGACCGGGAAATCCGACGTGCCCGACCAGTTGCCCCAGCCGACCGATCCGCCGAGCTGGTCGATCAGGTTGCACGGTTTTTCCCGGCTGAAATCGCGCTCGTCCGGCGCGTACTGGTTGGACGAGTAGAGCACGCCGTATTCGGCGAACCGCTTGCGCGCGGTTTCGATGCTGGCCTGCTGCTCGGCGTAGTGCGCCTCCAGTTCCGCGCGATAGCCCGCATCATGCGCGCCGGGCGGGTTTTCCAGATAGAAGTAGCGCGGGTCGCCGAGCAGCGTGTAGCGGTCGTTCTCGTCGAGCCGGAACCCGATCCAGTTCGCGCGCAGATAGTCGTTGTGATACGCGGCCGTGTCCTGTCCGACGAGCCCGTCGTACGGCTCGACGGGGCTGAGCAGGTGGATCCAGCCCTCCCACGACGGATTGACCGTCGACAGGTCGATCGATATCAGCGGATGCAGGTGGCGCGCGAGTGCGGCGTTGGACTCGGCAAAGACGTCGGCGTCTGGCGGGTAGACCTTCAGGCCAGGTTGTGGTGTGACGATGTCTTCAATCATGATCGCTGCTCGCACGGTGAGGGTTCGGCAAGGCTACACGAGTGCGCCCGAACACCGGATGAATGTCCGGCGTCATAGCAACCTGCCTGACGCGCGTCCGGTTCCGTCCATCCGCCCGATCGGCACGTCGAAAGCATTCGCGCCGATCCTTTGGCGCGCGTCTTCTTGATAACAGTTGATAATGGGGGTGCGCTTAATGCATCGAATTCAATCCGGTCGGGAGGCCGACATGATCAGTGCAGAACTCGGGCAGCAACTGGAGGCGTACGTCGCGAAGCTGGTCGAATCGGGGCGCTACGGATCCAAGAGCGAAGTGCTACGCGAAGGTGTACGCCTCATCCAGGATCGCGAGGCACAGCTGAACGCGCTGGACGCGGTGATCGCGCGCAGCCTGTCCGATGCGGAAGCAGGACACAGCGCCGATGCGGCGGAAGTCTTCGATCGTCTCGAGGCGAAGTATCGGGCCCAGGCGGATCGGCAGGCCTGACCGTGCGCCTGTCCGATTTTGCGATTGCCGAACTCGAAGCGATCGCCGATTGCATTGCACGCGACAACCCGCAACGCGCCGTGACGTTCGTGCGGGAGATTCGCGATAAATGCCTGGGCCTGGCCGCGATGCCGCTGGCGTTTCCGCTGGTGCCGCGCTACGAGTGTCACGGCGTGCGGCACCGCGTGTACGGCAACTACCAGATCTTCTACCGGGTCGTCGGCGGTCCGCCTGCGCGGATCGACATTTTTCACGTCCTGCACGGCGCGCGGGACTATGCGTCGATCCTGTTCTGAGCGAACGTGCGCATCGCATCGCGTCACAAATGAACGAACCCGGCCGCGGCCGGGTTCGTTCGAATCGAGCGCAACATCGCCGCGGCGCATCAGCGGCTCGTCGACACGAAAGCCTCGATCGAGCACGATGAAGCTGGGGGGCACGCAACCCGCCACCATGGTCAATGCCCCGACGCCTCCTCCAGCGTCAGATGCTTCGTCTCCGGCGCCCACGCGATCGACACGATCATCCCCACCAGCAGCACACCCGCCAACGCGAACATCGTCGCGTGAAAGCCGAGCGTCGCGATGCCGACCGGCAGCAGGAACGTGCCGATCGCCGAACCGAGCCGGCTGCACGCGATCGCGAGCCCCACGCCGCTCGCACGCACTTCGGTCGGAAAGCACTCGGGCGGGAACACGCCGACGAGGTTGCTGAATGCCGACATCGTCAGCGTGAAGATCGCGAACGCGACGATCATCGCGAGAGCCGCCGACGACGGCAGCACCGCCAGCGCGACGAGCGACGCGCACGTCACCGCGAACGAGCCGATCAGGAAGCCGCGCCGCGACAGCCGGATCGCCAGCCAGATGCCGATCAGTGCGCCCAGCACCAGGAAGCCGTTCAGCAGCAGGTCGGCGCCGAAACCCTCGGCGAGGCCGATCGTCTTCAGGATCGTCGGCAGGAACGTGTAGATCGCGAAATACGGAATCACGAGGCACACGAAAAACGCGCAGTTGAACATCGTGCGGCGGATCAGGTCACGCTGAAACAGTCGCGCGAAGCCGCCATGCGCATGCGGCTCGGTCGAACCGTCGAGCATCACGTGCGGCCCGAAATGCTTCGCGACGATCGCACGCGCTTCCTTCTCCCGGCCCTTGCCGAGCAGCCAGCGCGGCGACTCGGGCGTGCCGATCCGCAACACCAGCACGATCAGCGCGGGCAACGCGGCCGACGCGAGCAGCCAGCGCCACGCGTCGGGCGTGACGTCGCTGTACGCGAGGCCGAGCACGTTCGCGGCGACATAGCCGATCGTCCAGATCACGCTGAACGAGCCGAGCAGCGCGCCGCGATGCTTGCGCGGCGAGAACTCGGCGAGGATCGCATGGCCGACCGTGAAATCGCCGCCCATCCCGAAGCCGATCAGCACGCGCAGCACGCACAGTTCGAGCGGCGACGTGACGAAGCATTGCGCGAACGCGGCCGCCGTGATGATCACGAAGCTCGTCAGGAAAATCTTCTGCCGGCCCATCCGGTCGGACAGCCAGCCGAACACGAGGCTGCCGAAGAAGATGCCGATCAGCGCGGAGCTGCCGATCATCCCCATCCAGAACGCGTCGATCGGCATCTGCCTGCCGAGCGCGGCGAGCGCATAGCCGATCGTGCCCAGCG
>NZ_JAAGPH010000242.1:0-238 GCF_017104705.1 Burkholderia sp. Se-20373
GAAAACAAAAACACCTTCTCACCCCCTCTCATCAAATACCCTAATCACACACAATATCCAGAATCATTCACACTGTTATCTGCCCTCTCTGTCTGCTCTCTTACTGCCACTTTCTTTCCATCCTGCCTCCCCTCTATCCACTCCCATCACTTTACTCTTCCATTCCCAGCTCTCGCCACACCCTACTTACAACCTCGCTACTTCGTTCTACACTCAGTATATTACCCATCTCCTCATC
>NZ_JAAGPH010000243.1:0-6985 GCF_017104705.1 Burkholderia sp. Se-20373
AATCCGAACGTGAACGTGCTGCAGCATGCCGGCGAATTGCTCGCGCTGTCGGAGGGCGGCGCGCCGTTCGCGATCACGGCCGCGCTCGATTCGCTCGGCGCGACGGTGCGGCACGCAGGCCTCGGCGAAAGCGTGCTGGCATCGGGAAATCCTGTCGGGCGTGGGGAAGCGGATGCGGGCGGCGATGCGCGGGCGCGTGCGGTTCGTCACGGCAAGTAGGGCCGGCGCATCGGGTTCGGCATCGGCGTGCGAGCAGTACGTCGCGCGTGACGCGCGACGTACTGCGCTGCATCAGGCGAGCGCCGCGCGCTGCCGGCGCAGGAAGGCCGGGATCGACGTGACGATGTCCGGCTTGCCCTGGTTGCCCGCGATGAACGGGCTCCACGGTTGTGCGCGCACCGCGGTCTTGGTCTTCCATACCACGTTGAACTGCCCGTCGCCGCGAATTTCGCCGATCATCACCGGCTTGTGCAGGTGATGGTTGCCGTCCATCGCGAGCGTGAAGCCCGACGGCGCGGCGACGGTCTGGCCGATCATCGCGACGCGCACCTTGTCGACGTCGGTGCTCTTCGCCTTCTCGACGGCCTGCTTCCACATGTGGATGCCGACGTAGGTCGCTTCCATCGGGTCGTTGGTCACGCGCTTCGCGCCGCCCGGCAGATTGTTCGCCTTTACCCACGCGGCGAACTGGTCCTTGAACTTCGTGTTGGTCGGGTTCTTCACCGACATGAAGTAGTTCCACGCGGCGAGATGGCCGACGAGCGGCTTCGTGTCGATCCCGCGCAGCTCTTCCTCGCCGACCGAGAACGCGACGACCGGCACGTCGGTCGCCTTGATCCCCTGGTTGCCGAGCTCCTTGTAGAACGGCACGTTCGAGTCGCCGTTGATCGTCGAGATCACGGTCGTCTTGCCGCCTTGCGAGAAGTTCTTGATGTTCGCGACGATGGTCTGGTAATCGCTGTGGCCGAACGGCGTGTAGACCTCCTGAATATCCGCGTCCTTCACGCCCTTGGATTTCAGGAACGCGCGCAGGATCTTGTTGGTCGTGCGCGGATACACGTAGTCGGTGCCGAGCAGGAAGAAGCGCTTCGCGCCGCCGCCTTCCGCACCCATCAGGTACTCGACGGCCGGGATCGCCTGCTGGTTCGGCGCCGCGCCCGTATAGAACACGTTGCGCGACATTTCCTCGCCTTCGTACTGCACCGGGTAGTAGAGGAGGCCGTTCAGCTCCTCGAACACCGGCAGCACCGATTTGCGCGACACCGACGTCCAGCAGCCGAACACGCACGCGACCTTGTCCTGCGTGAGCAGCTGGCGCGCCTTCTCCGCGAACAGCGGCCAGTTGGATGCGGGATCGACCACCACGGGCTCGATCTTGCGGCCCATCACGCCGCCGCTCTTGTTGATGTCGGCGATCGTCATCAACGCGGTGTCCTTCAGCGACGTCTCCGAGATCGCCATCGTGCCCGACAGCGAGTGCAGGATGCCGACCTTGATCGGGCCGGTGCCCGCGTCAGCCGCGTGAGCGAACGGGCTCTTGCCCGCGAGCGCGAGTGCGCCGGCCATCGAACCGAACTTCAACAGACTGCGACGTTTCATCGGGATCCCCTTGTCGTGTTGGATATGCGTGCGCCGTGAAGGCGTCGGCCAACGAGTAACGCAAGGCATGTGCCAGTCGTGCGGATGCACGTCCGGCGTGCCTGCGCGGGGCGGTGCGGGGCGTCGTGACGGTGCGGATGACGCGTCGTGCAGCATGCGCGGTCCGTCGCGGTGCAGGTTCACGGGCGCAAATGGTGCACGGTCGGGGTTCCCCGTTCCGGTGCCTGCACCTGCACGCGGTGCGGGAACCGTCGTGCACCATGACTTCGCACCATGCGGGCAGGGCGCGGGCGCGGCGCAGTCCCGTTGAAGTGATTGACCGGAGCGGAAAAGAGCAACGGGCACGCGATGCGTGCCCGTTCGGGGGATCAGTGCGGCCGGCGGCAGGGTGCCGATCGGCGACGCGGCGCGTGATGCGCCGCGGGCAGGATCAGTAGCGCGGCACGGCGGGATCGACGTCGCGCGACCACGCGTCGATCCCGCCTTGCAGGTTGTACAGCTTCGTGAAGCCGCGCGATTCGAGGAACATCGCGACCTGCGCGCTGCGCATCCCGTGATGGCACACGCAGACGATTTCCGCTTCGTCGTCGAGCTCTTCGCTGCGCGCGGGAATCTGCTGCATCGGGATCGATACGCTGCCGGCGATATGCGCGGTCGCGATTTCCCACGGTTCGCGCACGTCGAGCACGACCGGCGCGGGGCGCGCCTTGTCGCCGAGCCATTCCGCGAGCATCGCGGCCGTCAGGATCTGCATGGTGGCTCCGCCGCTCAGAACTTGAAGCGCGACGGCTCGATCGCATTGACGAGGTGGTCGATGTACGTTTCGAACACGTCGGCGACGCGGTACTGCTTGTCGTCGATGCGCGTGATGATCTGTGCCTTCATCACCGGACGGCCGCCGACGAATGCCGCGAGGCGGCCGCCGACCTTCAGCTGCTCGAGCATTTCCTGCGGCACGACGGGCAGGCCGCCCGCCACGCAGATCACGTCATACGGCGCCTTGCCGGCCCAGCCGCGCGAACCGTCGCCGAGGACGACTTCCGCGTTGGTCACGCCGTCGTTGCGCAGGTTGTCTTCCGCGAACTTCGCGTTGGTCGGATCGATCTCGACGGCCGTCACGTGCTGCGCGCGGTGCGCGAACAGCGCGGCGAGGTAGCCCGAGCCGGCGCCGATGATGAGCACGTTCTCGTGCTTCTTGACAGTCAGCTCCTGCAGCACGCGCGCTTCGACGCGCGGGAACAGCATCTTGCCGCCGCCCGGCAGCGGCAGTTCGAGGTCGGCGAACGCGAGATCGCGGTATTCGGCCTGAACGTAGTTTTCACGCTTGACGATCGACAGCAGGCCCAGGACGTCGAGATCCAGCACGTCCCACGGCCGGATCTGTTGTTCGATCATGTTGAAACGCGCGTTTTCGATATTCATGGTGTGGTCACGCAGCCTGGTCGGCCATCAGCGGGGATAGAGAAACTTCGTGATTGTACCAAACGGGGCGGCCGTGAAGCCTTCAGGCGGCCTGCAACAGACCTTTACCCCTTGCTCTTCTTGATCTGCGCCTCGAACGCGAGGTCGAGCTTGCTCGCCTTGCGCGGTTTTTTGGGGCCGAATTCGTCGACGAACTTGACGAACTCGTCGAGCGGCATCGGCTCGCAGCGCTTCTCGGCGGTGCCGCCGGAGCGGTCGACGAGATAAAACAGGCCGCCCGCCATCGCGACGGCCGCGAATTGCGGGTTGCCGGAGCGGGTCTTCAGGCGTTCGACCGCGTGGGTCGCTTTGGTGGTGCGCATCGTGCGGATTCTGGCGGGGCGTAAGCCCCACACTGTATCAAACCGGCCGCCCGCGCGCGGCCGGCCCGGCACGTTGGGCTCAGACCGTGCGCGAGTAGCGCTGCTGCGGCGTCTGGCCGAGATACGCGTCGAATGCCATCGCGATGTTGCGCACGACCATCCGGCCGGCCGGATGGATCGTCAGGCGGTCGGCCGCGACCGTCAGCAGGCCGTCGCGCTCGAACGGGCGCAGCGCGTCGAGTTCGCGCGCGAAATGATCGGCGAAGCGGATGCCGTGCACGGCCTCGACGTGCGAGAACGGCAGGTCGAGGTTGCACATCAGCTGCGTGATCACGTCGCGGCGCAGCCGGTCGTCGGGCGTGAGCCGCACGCCGCGCGCGATCGGCAGCCGGCCCGCGTCGAGCGCGGCGCCGTACGCGGGCAGGTCCTTCGCGTTCTGCGCGTAGACGTCGCCGACCTTGCCGATCGACGACACGCCGAACCCGACGAGATCGGTATCCGCGCGCGTGCTGTAGCCCTGGAAATTGCGCTGCAGCGTGCCGTTCTTCTGCGCCCGCACGAGTTCGTCGGACGGCCGCGCGAAGTGGTCCATCCCGATGTACACGTAGCCGGCCGACGTCAGCATGTCGATCGCGAGGCCGAGCAGCGCGATGCGCGTTTCCGGCGGCGGCAGCATCGCGTCGTCGATCTGCCGCTGCATCTTGAACAGGTGCGGCATGTGCGCGTAGCCGAACACCGACAGCCGGTCGGGCGCGAGTTCGATGATCGTTTCCAGCGTGCGCGCGAACACGGACACGGTCTGGTGCGGCAGCCCGTAGATCAGGTCGACGCTCACCGAATGAAAGCCCGTCGTGCGCGCGGCGGAGAGCAGGTCGGCCGTCATCGCCTGCGGCTGGATGCGGTTGATCGCCTGCTGCACGACCGGATCGAAATCCTGCACGCCGAGGCTCAGCCGGTTGAAGCCGATGTTGCGCAGGTGGACGAGCGTCGCGGGCGTGACCGTGCGCGGGTCGATCTCGATCGAGAATTCGGCGTGGGCATCCGGCGCGAGCGCGAAGTGCTCGCGGGTGGCCGCCATCAGCTCGGCCGTTTCGTCGTCGGACAGGAAGGTGGGCGTGCCGCCGCCCCAGTGCAGCTGCGTGACCGGGCGCGCGGGATCGAACAATGCGGCCTGCAGCGCCATCTCGCGCTTGAGCTGGTCGAGATACGGGCGCGCGCGCCGGTGGTTGTTGGTCGCGATCTTGTTGCAGCCGCAGTAGAAGCATGCGGTGTTGCAGAACGGGATGTGGAAGTACAGCGACAGCTCGCTCGACGACGCGCCGGGGTCGGTTGCCGCGCGCACGTAGTCGGCCGGGTCGAAATCGTCGCGGAACTGCAGCGCGGTGGGGTACGACGTATAGCGCGGCCCGTTCGCACCGTATTTCGTGAGCAAATCGGGACGGAACAGTGTGTCGGCAGAACCAGAATGCATGACGGTCTCGCGCTTTTTTAGATGCTTTCGAGTATATAAACGCGCGATTCGGCTGCATTGTGTAATAACGTCGCAGCCGGCGATGGCACAATGCGGGGTGGGGCTGCCGGCACCGCGTCCGGTTGCCGCACCGTTTTTTGTTGTTCGTTCGAGAGAGTCGAGTGTCCGTCGAATTGCCTGTCCGCCCGGCGTCAGCCGTCCCGCCGCCGCATGCGTGCCGCGAGGGCTGCGGCGCGTGCTGCATCGCGCCGTCGATTTCCAGCCCGATTCCGGGCATGCCCGACGGCAAGCCGGCCGGCGTGCGCTGCGTGCAGCTCGGCGACGACCTGCGCTGCCGGATCTTCGGCCGCCCCGAGCGGCCCGCGTGCTGCTCCGGGCTGCAGCCGGCCGCGGACATGTGCGGCGCGTCGCGCGACGACGCGCTCGCGTGGCTCACGCGTCTCGAGGCCGCGACGCGGCCGTCGCAACCAGGAGAGTGTTCAGCATGACCGCACCTTGCGCGCCCGGCCGGCGCCGTTTTCTCGCCGCAACCGTCGGCGCCATCGGCGTGACGCTTTCGCTCGCCGCGTGCGCGTCGACGTTCCCGTTCATCCCCGATCACTACACCTTCTCGCGCGGTGACGTGCAGAAAGCCGTCGCGCGTAAGTTCCCGTACCAGAAGACGGTCGCGCAGGTCGTCGACGTGTCGCTCGCGAACCCGGCCGTCAACCTGCTGCCCGACCAGAACCGCGTGGCCGTGCAGCTCGACGCGCATTTCGTGAGCCCGTTCCTGCGTGCGCCCGTCAGCGGCAAGTTCACCGTGTCGGGCCAGCTGGCGTACGACGCGCCGAGCCGCTCGGTCGTGTTGAGGTCGCCGGCCGTCGACAGCCTCGCGCTCGACGGCGACGCGCAGATGTACGCGCAGCAGGTCGGCGCGGCCGCCGGCCTGCTCGCGACGCAGTTGCTGACCAACTATCCGATCTACACGTTCAAGCCCGAACAGCTGCAATTTGCCGGGGTGAACTACGAACCCGGTACAATTACGATTCTTACAAACGGCATACGCGTGGCAATCGTCGAAAAATGACGACGCACCGCGCTCGGCCGGAGGGGGGCCGCGCGCGGAAGAGTGGCTCATTCATTCGACCATTTCGGAGTTGGGCCACGGATGGACTGGATCCTGATCTGCAAGGCTTTGATCCTCGGCGTCGTCGAGGGGCTGACGGAATTCCTGCCGGTGTCGAGCACCGGTCACCTGATCGTCGCGGGCAGCTTCCTGAATTTCAACGATTCACACGCGAAGACGTTCGACGTCGTGATCCAGTTCGGCGCGATCCTCGCAGTCTGCTGGGAATACCGGCAACGGATCGCGTCCATCGTGTCCGGGCTGCCGAGCCGGCCCGACGCGCGGCGCTTCACGCTGAACGTCGTGATCGCGACGATTCCCGCGATCGCGCTCGGCCTCCTGTTCGAGAAGAAGATCAAGGCCGTGCTGTTCTCGCCGGTCCCCGTTGCGTTCGCGCTCGTCGTGGGCGGCGCGATCATCCTGTGGGCCGAGGCGCGGCAGCGCGAGCGTAGCGAACCGCCGCGCGTGGTGTCGGTCGATGCGCTGACGCCGCTCGACGCGCTCAAGGTCGGCATCGCGCAGTGTTTTGCGCTGATTCCCGGCATGTCGCGCTCGGGCTCGACGATCATCGGCGGAATGCTGTTCGGCCTCGACCGGCGCGTCGCCACCGAATTCTCGTTCTTCCTCGCGATCCCGATCATCTTCGGCGCGACGCTCTATGAAACCGTCAAGGACTGGCAGGCGTTCACCGTCGATTCGCTGGGCCTGTTCGCGCTCGGGCTCGTCGCGGCGTTCGTCAGCGCGTTCGCGTGCGTGCGCTGGCTGCTGCGCTACGTCGCGACACACGATTTCACGGTGTTCGCGTGGTACCGGATCGCGTTCGGGCTGTTCGTGCTGCTGGTCGGGTACAGCGGCTGGCTGAACTGGGCGTGACGCGAACACGAAGGCCGGCGCGCCTCTGTCAAGTCCTGGAATAGGTTGACAGTATCCAGGCACTAGAACGCCCGATGCACCGCATCGGGCGTTTTGTATTTCAGAGCCGTATGCGGTCGCTCATGGTTGTAGATGTGCACCGACTGTTCGACC
>NZ_JAAGPH010000244.1:0-6787 GCF_017104705.1 Burkholderia sp. Se-20373
TCTGCCGACAGCCCGGCGGCTGCCGAGCGATCGTGCTGCGCGACGTGCGACGCGCCGTACGGCGTACCGCCGGTGCGCGTCGTGGTGAGCGCGGATTCCGTGTACGGAATTCCGACGATCATCATCCCGTGATGGAGCAGCGGCAGCATCATCGACAGCAACGTCGATTCCTGGCCGCCGTGCAGGCTGCCCGTCGACGTGAACACGCAGGCCGGCTTGCCGGTCAGGGTGCCCGACAGCCATTGCGGTGTGGTGCCGTCGAGGAAATACTTGAGCGAGGCGGCCATGTTGCCGAAGCGGGTCGGCGAGCCGAGCGCGAGGCCCGCGCATTCCTCGAGATCCCGCAGTTCCGCGTACGGCGGGCCGTCGGCGGGGATGTCGGGGGCGGTGGCTTCGCAGACGGCCGACACGGGCGGCACGGTGCGGATGCGGGCCTGCATGCCCGGCACGCTGTCGATGCCGTTCGCGATCGCGAGCGCGAGATCGCGCGTGGCGCCGTGGCGGCTGTAATAGAGGACGAGGATGTCTTTCATGGGCGACGGAGCCGCATGCGGCCGCGCGCGTGCCCGGTGCAGTCGGCCCCTGCTGGAATCGAGCGGCTATTATAGGGGCTGAAGCCGTCGCGCAGCGCGGCGGCGGCGCGCCGTCGGGCGCGCGGCATCAAGAAGGAGAAGTCGTTTGCCGAAGTTGAGCGTCGATCTCGACACCATCAAGCGCCTCGCGCAGTTCGCGGCCCGGCGCAGCGCCGAGGATCGCATCCCGCAAGTGGCGGGCAGCCTGACGTTCACGACGATGCTGGCGCTCGTGCCGCTCGTGACGGTCGCGTTCGCGCTGTTCACCGCGTTCCCGATGTTCGCGTCGTTCCAGATCTCGCTGCAGGGGTTCCTCGCGGATCACCTGATGCCCGCGCAGTTCAACGTCCAGATCTTCAAGTACCTGAACCAGTTCGCGTCGAAGGCGAAGGGGCTGACGACGGCCGGCCTGATCGTGCTCGTCGTCACGTCGGTGATGACGATGATGACGATCGAGTCGGCGTTCAACCTGATCTGGCGGGTGCGCAAGCCGCGGCCGTTCGCGCAGCGCGTGCTCGCGTACTGGGCGCTGATCACGCTCGGCCCATTGCTGTTCGGCGTGAGCCTGTCGATCTCGTCGTACCTGTTCACGCAGTCGCTGGCGTTTACCGGTGCCGCGCCGTCCACGTCGATCGTCGAGTGGCTGCTCGCGCTCGTCTCGCTGCCGTTGACGGTGCTCGCGTTCACGCTGCTGTACGTGTACCTGCCGAACTGCACGGTTGCATGGCGCGACGCGGTGATCGGCGGGCTGTTCGCGGCCGTCGCGTTCGAGCTCGCGAAGCGCGGCTTCGGCTACTACGTGCGGCGCATTCCGACCTATACGGCCGTCTATGGCGCGTTCGCGGCGCTGCCCGTGTTCCTGTTGTGGGTGTACCTGAGCTGGTTCATCGCGTTGCTCGGCGCGATGGTGGCGTCCGCGCTGCCGGCGATCCGCGTCGGCCAGTTCCACCGCATCCACTACCCGGGCAGCGACCTGCTCGACGCGCTCGAAATGCTCGCGCGGCTGGCCGAAGCGCGCACGGCCGGCAAGCGCGGCTACACGGCGATGCGGCTCGCAACCATGTTGCGCTGCGACATGGAAACCGCGCAGCGCCTGCTGACGACGATGGAGGAGCGGGAATGGATTGCGCGGCTCGACGGCGGCGGCGAGACCACGCCGCGCTACATCCTGCTCGCGAACCCGGAGCAGCTGACGCTTGCGCAGCTGTTCGACGTGCTGGTGATCGATCGCACGGAATTGACCTACCAGCTGCAGCGGCGCCGCAGCCATGTCGACGGTGCGGCGCTGCTCGCGGTGCTGTCGAGCGACCGCTTCGACGTGTCGCTCGCGACGCTGATTGCCGCGCACCGGCTTGCAGGTGCGCAGCCGACGGCGATGCCGGGGCAGGCGCCGGGCGCCGTGCCCGATCCGCACGCGCGGCCGCCGCGCCCCGCATGAGCGGGATGCCCGGCCGCGTTATAACGGGATCTTGCCCGTACAGATATCCTTGAACATCACCCAGTCGCCCATCAGGCTGTAGATCGGGTGCCGGAACGTGGCCGGGCGGTTCTTCTCGAAGAAGAAGTGTCCCACCCACGCGAAGCCGTAGCCGCAGACGATCGCCGCAGGCAGCCACAGCCAGTCGCCGGTCGCGACCGCCATCGCGACGCAGCCGATCACGCCGAGCGAGCCGACGAAGTGCAGCCGCCGCGACGTCCGGTTCTGGTGTTCATTCAGGTAATACGGGTAGAAATCGGCGAAGCTGGCGAATTGCTCCGAATGCGTATGCGCCATGGACGTCTCCTCTGGCCGCTGTTCATGGGGCCATTGTGCTGCCGGCAGTCCGCTTCCGCAAGCGGGGGGGCGGCCCGCCGCGCGGGCCCGCGCTTTCCTTTTGACAGGCTTTCCGATAGGATCGAAAGAGGTTTTGCATTCAAGCATGAGGGGACTACGATGCGCGTCAGCGATATTCTGAAAGTGAAGGGCAACACGCTGTTTACGGTGACGCCCGATAAGCCGCTGCGCGAAGCGGTCGATACGATGGCCGAACACGACATCGGTTCGCTCGTCGTGATGGAGTACGGCGATCTCGTCGGGATGTTGACGTTCCGCGAGATCATCCTGCGTCTGCACGTGAACGGCGGCGCGATCGGCGACGTGCAGGTGCGCAAGGTGATGGACGAGCCGCTCACGTGCACGCCGGAAACGGACGTCAACGAAGTGCGCCGGATGATGCTCGAGCGCCATGCGCGCTACATGCCGGTGCTCGACAAGAAGGTGCTGATGGGCGTCATTTCGTTCTACGACGTCGCGAAGACGGTCGTCGAGGCGCAGAGCTTCGAGAACCGGATGCTGAAGGCATACATCCGCGACTGGCCGGAATCGGAAGCCGAAGCGCACAAGTCGTGAACCACGCCGCGCCCGTCGCCGTCACGCGCGGGCGCCGCCACCCGGCACGCGGCGGCGCAGGCTGGTCCTGCGCCGCCTTTTTTTCAATGACCACACGAGGCCCGCGCAGCGCTGCCCAGACGGCGCGCGCGTATTCCGCATGAGCGATCAAACGCAAGCCACTTCCAGGCGGCGTGACGAACGGCACGCACACGCGTCGCAGTTCGACCTGCTGCGCGAGCGCCGTTTCGCGCCGTTCTTCACGACCCAGTTCCTCGGCGCGCTGAACGACAACGTCTTCAAGATCGGCTTCACGTCGCTCGTCACCTATCACACCGCGCGGTTCGCCGGCGTCGATGCGAAGACGGCGGCCTTCCTGATCTCCGCGATCTTCATCTTGCCGTTCGTGCTGTTCTCGGCGACGTCCGGCCAGATCGCCGACAAGTACGACAAGGCGACCCTCACGCGTTTCGTGAAGACCTTCGAGATCGTGCTGATGCTGGTCGGCGCGGCCGGCTTCGTCACGCACAGCGCGCCGCTGCTGTATCTGTGCACGTTCATGATGGGGATGCACTCGACGCTGTTCGGGCCCGTCAAGTATTCGTACCTGCCGCAGCATCTCGGCGAGCACGAACTGGTCGGCGGCAACGGCCTCGTCGAGATGGGCACGTTCATCGCGATCCTGATCGGCACGATCATCGGCGGCGCGGCCGCGGGCATCGAAGGCAACGGCGAGCGCGTGCTCGCGGTGAGCGTCGTCGTCATCGCGCTCGCGGGGCGGTTCGTCGCGCAGCGCGTGCCGTCCACGCCGGCGCCGCAGCCTGATCTCGTGATCAACTGGAATCCGGTCAGCGAGACCTGGCGCAACCTCGGGCTCGCCCGGCAGAACCGCACCGTGTTCCTGAGCCTGCTCGGCATCTCGTGGCTGTGGTTCGTCGGCGCGACGTTCCTCACGTCGTTCTTCAATTTCGCGAAGGACGTGCTGTCCGCAAGCCCCGACGTCGTCACGATCCTGCTCGCGACGTTCTCGGTCGGTATCGGCCTCGGCTCGCTGTTGTGCGAACGCCTGTCGCAGCGGCGTGTCGAGATCGGCCTCGTGCCGCTCGGCTCGATCGGCATCAGCGTGTTCGCGATCGAGCTGTATTTCGCGAGCCATGCGCTGCCGTCACCCGGCCATCTGCTGTCGGTCGGCGAGTTCCTGGCCGGCGCGCGCCACTGGCGCATCCTGGCGGACCTGTTCCTGCTCGCGATGTTCGGCGGCTTCTACAGCGTGCCGCTGTACGCGCTGATCCAGAGCCGCAGCGCACCGACGCACCGTGCGCGGATCATCGCCGCGAACAACATCCTGAACGCGCTGTTCATGATCCTGTCGGCCGTGATGGCGATGGGGCTGACCAAGGCCGGCGTCGACATCCCGGGGCTGTTCCTCGTCACCGCGCTGCTGAACGTGATCGTCGCGACGTACATCTACCTGCTCGTGCCCGAGTTCCTGCTGCGCTTCGTCGCATGGGTGCTCGTGCATACGTTCTACCGGATTCGCCTCGTGCACGCGGAGCGGATTCCGGCGGAAGGGGCGGCCGTGCTCGTGTGCAACCACGTCAGCTACGTCGATGCGCTCGTACTGGCCGCCGCGAGCCCGCGCCCGATCCGTTTCGTGATGGACCACCGGATCTTCAAGACGCGCTTCGCGAGCTGGGTGTTCCGGCATGCGAAGGCGATCCCGATCGCGCCGCGCCACGAGGATCCCGCGATGCTCGCGCGCGCGTACGACGCATGCGAGGCCGCGCTGAAGGAAGGCGAACTCGTATGCATCTTCCCGGAAGGCAAGCTGACGAAGACGGGCGACATCAACACGTTCCACCACGGCATCACGGAGATCCTGGGCCGCACGCCGGCACCGGTGATCCCGATGGCGCTGCGCGGGCTGTGGGGCAGCTATTTTTCGCGGCATTCCGATGCGCGGATGCCGCGGCCCATCAAGCGCGGCGTGATGAGCCGGCTGACGCTGGCGGTCGGCGAGCCGATCCCGGCGTCGGTCGCGACGCCCGAAGCGCTGCAGGCGGCAGTCACCGAACTGCGCGGCGCGCGGAAGTAGGCGGGGTGGGCCCGGCGGCATCGCCCCGGGCCGTCATGGCCGCCGTGAACGGGCCCGTTCGACCGGAGCGGCGCGGGCCGGCAAGCGACGCCCGGGGCCGTTCCCGTGGCCGGCCGGTGTGGTCCGAACGGTTCACACGGCCCGCGTGCCCGGGACGGCTGGCATAATAGCGGCTTACCTCTTTTTCTCGACCGGCAAACGATCGACCTGCCTGCGGCCCGGGCAGCGCATCGGTTTGTCCTTTTCTCTTTGGGCGGTTCCATCATGTCCGGCAATACCCTCGGCACGCTTTTCACTGTCACGACCTTCGGCGAATCGCACGGTCCCGCGATCGGCTGCGTGATCGACGGCTGCCCGCCGGGAATGGGGCTGACCGAAGCCGACATCCAGGTCGAACTCGATCGCCGCAAGCCCGGCACGTCGCGCCACGTGACGCAGCGGCAGGAGGCCGACGAGGTCGAGATCCTGTCCGGCGTGTTCGAAGGCGTGACGACCGGTACGCCGATCGCGCTGCTGATCCGCAACACCGACCAGCGCAGCAAGGACTACGGCAACATCGTCGAGACGTTCCGTCCCGGCCACGCCGACTATACCTACTGGCAGAAATACGGCATCCGCGACTATCGCGGCGGCGGCCGCTCGTCCGCGCGCCTGACCGCGCCGATCGTCGGTGCGGGTGCGGTCGCGAAGAAGTGGCTGCGCGAGCGCTTCGGCGTCGAGGTGCGCGGCTACATGAGCGGCCTCGGCGAGATCGACGTGCCGTTCGTCGACTGGTCGCACGTCCATGAAAATCCGTTCTTCTCGCCGAATGCGGCCGTCGTGCCGGAGCTCGAGGCGTACATGGATGCGCTGCGCAAGGATGGCGATTCGATCGGCGCGCGCATCGACGTCGTCGCGTCGGGCGTGCCGGTCGGCTGGGGCGAGCCGGTGTTCGACCGTCTCGATGCGGACATCGCAAAGGCGATGATGAGCATCAACGCGGTGAAGGGTGTCGAGATCGGTGCGGGCTTCGACAGCGTCGCGCAGCGTGGCTCGGTGCACGGCGACGAGCTGACGCCGGGCGGTTTCGTCGGCAACCATGCGGGCGGCGTGCTCGGCGGGATTTCGACGGGGCAGGACATCACCGTGTCGATCGCGATCAAGCCGACGTCGAGCATCCGCACGCCGCGCCGTTCGATCACGAAGGCCGGCGAGGAGGCGACGGTGGAAACGTTCGGCCGCCACGATCCGTGCGTCGGCATTCGTGCGACGCCGATCGCGGAGTCGATGCTCGCGCTGGTGCTGATCGACCATGCATTGCGCCATCGCGCGCAGTGCGGCGATGTAGAGACGCCGACGCCGAAGATCGCGGGCAGCGCGACCTGACGCAAGCGGGCGGGGCGCAGCGCGTCTCGCCGCCAGTTGCGCGGAGCATGCAAAACGGGGCGCTGCATCAAGCAGCGCCCCGTTTCGTTTGCGGCACCCGAAAAAGCGCGCCGCTCGCGGCGGCGCGTTCCGGCCATTACATGTTCGGGTAGTTCGGCCCGCCGCCGCCTTCCGGCGTGACCCACACGATGTTCTGCGTCGGATCCTTGATGTCGCAGGTCTTGCAGTGCACGCAGTTCTGCGCGTTGATCACCAGGCGATCGCTGCCGTCGTCGTTCTTCACGAACTCGTACACGGCTGCCGGGCAGAAACGCGCCTCCGGCCCCGCGTACGTGCGCAGGTTCACGTTCACCGGCACGCTCGCGTCCTTCAGCGTCAGGTGCGCCG
>NZ_JAAGPH010000245.1:0-6898 GCF_017104705.1 Burkholderia sp. Se-20373
GTGCGGGTGGCACCCGGCTGGCGATCGACCGGCAGCGCAAGCGGGCCGGGCACGTCGCGCAACGCGCCGCGCCAGTAGTCGAGCTGGCGCTCGCCCTCGCCGCCCGCCAGCATGTCGCGTTGCCAGTCCGCATAGTCGGCGTACTGGATCGGCAGGTCGGGCAGCGACGGCTCGCGGCCCTCGGCATACGCGCGATAGGCGGCCGACAGTTCATCGAACGCGCAGCGCGAGCTCCAGCCGTCGGTGATCGCGTGATGGGCGGTCAGCAGCAGGCGGTGACGGTCGTCGGCGAGTGCGACCAGCGTCGCGCGCAGCAACGGGCCGCGGGCGAGGTCGAACGGCTCGGCCGCCTCGCGCTCGGCGAGACGGGCGGCTTGTGCGTCGCGGGCCGCGGGCGGCTGGTCGCGCAGGTCGATGTCGGCGATCGACACCGGCAGATGCGCATGAATCCGCTGCATCACGACGCCGTCGTCGTTGTCGACGAGCGTCGTGCGCCAGGCTTCGTGGCGCTCGATCACGTGATCGAGCGCGCGCTGCAGCGCAGCGCGATCGAGTGTGCCGTCGATCGTCCAGTGGGCGGCGATGTGATACGCGGCGCTTGCGTCACGCGTTTGCGCGAGCACCCAGAAGCGTTGCTGCGCGAGCGATGCGGCACGGTCGACATGCGGTGCGGCGGCGGCCGCATCGGCCGGTACACGGCGCGCCGAAATCGTGGCCAGCGGCTCGCCGGTTTCGCGCTCCGCACGATCGACCGCGTCGGCCAGTTCGAAGAGCGCCGGATCGGCGAACAGCGTGTCGAGCCGCAGGTTCACGCGTACTGCCGCACGGATCGCAGCCTGCAACTGCATCGCGGCGAGCGAATCGGCGCCCAGCGCGAAGAAGCGGTCGTCACGCGACGGCGTGACGTCGAGGCCGAGCAGCGTCTGCCAGAGGCCGGCGAGCTGCTGTTCGGTCGGTGTGCGCGGTGCGTCGCCGCTGCCTTGGGCGGTGTCGCGCGCGGCGGCGATCGTCGCGCGCAGCGCGGCACGGTCGAGCTTGCCGTTCAGCGTATACGGCAGCGCATCGCACCGGACGAACCGGTGCGGCTGCCAGGCGGCCGGCAGTTGCGCGGCCACGTGCGCTTTCAGCGCGGCATCGTCGGCCGCCGCACGCAGCGCGACGCACGCGATCAGCCGCGTCGGCCCGTTGCCGGTTTCGGCGACCACGGCCGCGTCGGCCACGGCCGGATGCGAACGCAGGCACGCGGCGATCTCGGCGGGCTCCACACGCACGCCGCGCACCTGGACCTGATCGTCGAGGCGGCCGAGATAGTCGAATGCGCCATCGTCGCGCAGCCGCGCGAGATCGCCGGTGCGGTACACGCGCGCACCGGGTTCGCCGTCCGCATCGGGAATGAAACGTTCGGCCGTCAGCGCCGGGCGGCCGTGATAACCACGCGCGACACAGACGCCGCCCAGCAGCAGTTCGCCCACGCCGTCGCCGTCGCCCTCGCCGCCGTCGACACGTGCGACGCGCGGCCCGATCACGCGGCCGATCGGCAACGACGCATACGCATCGTCGGCGGCCAGCACCGGCGTCTCGCCCGGCTCGACCGGCCACAGCATCGGCGAGATCACGGCCTCGGTCGGCCCGTAGCCGTTGATCAGGCGTACCGACGGGAACGTGCCGCGCACGAATTCGAATGCCTGCTGCGGCAGCGCTTCGCCGCCGAATGCCAGCACGCGCAGTGCCGGCGGCACGCCGTCGCGCGCGGCCACCGCCGCGAATTCGCGCAGGTACGCGGGCGGGAACGCGGCCACGTTGATCGATTCACTCACCAGCAGCGCATGCGCGGCATCCGGCGCGAACGGCTGCGGCGGCGCCACGACGATGCTGGCGCCGGTCGCGAGCGGTGCGAGCCAGCATTCGTGCGCGGCGTCGAAATTGACCGATGCGAAATGCAGCAGGCGGTCGCCGGCCTCGATCGGCAGCGCCGCCGCGAGCGCGTCGCAGTGCGCGGCGAGCGGCCCGTGTTCGACGACGACCGCCTTCGGCGTGCCGGTCGAGCCCGACGTATAGATCATGTAGGCGGCCGAACGGGGATGGACGGACACTGTTTCGTCATCGGCGGCAATATGCTGCCCGTCCGCCGCTTCCGCTTCCGCTTCCGCCGTCATATCAAACGCATGTTCGAACGGCGTGCCGAGCGCCGCACGGCCGGCCGCGTCGACGATCCCGTGCCGCAACTGCGCATCCTGGACGATCCAGTCGAGGCGCGCGGCCGGATGACGCGGATCGAGCGGCACGAACACGCCGCCGGCCTTCAGCACGGCCAGCAGCGCGACGAACAGGTCGCCCGAGCGCTCGACGCATACGCCCACCCGCACTTCCGCGCCGACGCCCGCCGCACGCAGTTGCCGGGCCAGCCGCGACGCCCGCGCGTCGAGCGCGCCGCGCGACAGGCGCAAGTCATTCTGGAAAGGAACCGCGATCGCGGGTGCGTCGGGCGCGAGGCGCGCCAGTTCGCGGATTCGGTGATGCAGCGCAGTCGGGAAACTCGTCATGTGCGTGAAGTCCTTCGGTCCGGCCGCTTCGGCCAAGTCTCGGGGCCGCTTGGGGCGGCTTCACTGGTGTGACGAACGGCGCGGCCGATTTTTTACCGTTTTGTGCGCAAAGCGCGTGCGGACGCTTTTTTTGAACGGGCCGCTAAATATTTGCGCGGCCCGTTCGTCTATCAGGGAGGAAAGCCGGAACGGGGCCCCGCCTCGCCCGCCGCTTTCGCGTCAGTTTTTGCCGTTTCCGCGTTTTCGCTTGCCTTCCCTTTACCGACGTTGCCGATGACAGCCGCCCACGAGCCTTCTTCCCCGCCGTCCCTCGACGCTTCCCCCGGCCGCCCCGCGGCGCGCCTGATCCTTGCGCTGTTGCGCGAAAGCCGCGTGTCGCTCGCGCTGGCGCTCACCGCGTGCGTGCTGAACGGCGTCGCGAGCGTGCTGCTCGTCGCGACGCTGAACCGCGCGCTGTCGCAGCCGGGCGCGGCCGATGCGTCGCTCGCGTGGCGCTTCGCGCTGTGCGCGGTGATCGCACTCGTCACGCGGATCGTGTCGGGCACGCTATTCGCTCGCCTGTCGCAGGACACGATGGCGCGGCTGCGCGTGCATCTCGCGCGGCGCGTCGGCGCGGCCGAGCTGCGCGACATCGAGCGGATCGGCGCGGCGCCCGTGCAGTCGGTGCTGACCGACGACGCCACCAACGTGTCGATGCTGTTCTTCGCGCTGCCGAACCTGGTCATGCACGGCTCGATCGTGTTCGGCTGCCTCGGCTACCTCGCGTGGCTGTCGTGGCCGGTGTGCCTGCTCGCGCTGGCCGCGATCCTCGCCGGCTCGCTCGGCTATCACACCGGCGATCGCCGCGCGATCGCATCGCTCGAAGCGGCCGGACAGGCGCAGGACCGGCTGTTCGGCTATCTCGGCTCGCTGTTTTCCGGCGCGAAGGAGCTGAAGCTGCACGATGAACGCGCCCGCCAGTTCGTCGACGGCCAGCTCGGCGCCGCGATCGGCGAAGTGCGCGACCACCGCCGCCGCGCGTTCAGCGCGTATGCGGTCGGCGTCGGCTGGATCATCTTCCTGTTCTACGTGTTCCTCGGCATCGCGTCGTTCTGGCCGCAGCTCGGCGTGCATGCCGATCCGGCCGCGGCCGCCGGCTACGTCGTCGTGTTCCTGTTCATGCTCGTGCCGCTCGACGGGCTGCTGAACAACCTGCCGACCGTCAACGCGGCCCGCGTGTCGCTCACGCGGATCGAAGGCGTGATGGCCGAATTCGGCGCGCTGCGCACGGTGCCGCCCGCGTCCGACGCACCCGACGTGCCGCCGGCCGGCGCCGTCACGCTGCGCGGCGTCACGCATGCGTACTTCCACGAACGCGACGAGCGGATGTTCAGCATCGGGCCGATCAACCTGACGATCCAGCCGGGCGAGCTCGTGTTCATCGTCGGCGGCAACGGCAGCGGCAAGACGACGCTCGCGAAGGTGCTGACGGGGCTCTACGAACCCGAGGAAGGCACGATCGAGGTCGACGGCCGCACGATCGGCTGGCGCGAGCGCGCCGCATACCGGCAGCGCTTCAGCGCGGTGTTCAACGATTTCCACCTGTTCGATGCGCTGCTCGGCATCGTCGATCCCGAGGATCCGTCCCGTGCGCAGGCCGATGCGCGCGCGAACGCGCTGGTCGCGAAGCTCGCGCTCGATCACAAGGTGAAGGTGGTGGACGGCGCGTTCTCGACCCGCGCACTGTCGACCGGGCAGCGCAAGCGGCTCGCACTCGTCGTCGCGTACCTGGAGGACCGGCCGTTCTACCTGTTCGACGAATGGGCGGCCGACCAGGACCCGTCGTTCAAGGCCGTGTTCTACGAGCAACTGCTGCCCGAGCTGCGTGCGCGCGGCAAGGCCGTGATCGTGATCACGCACGACGACCGCTACTTCGATCTCGCCGACCGTCTGTTGAAGCTGGACAACGGGCGCATCGTCAGCGATACGACGCCGGCACGATCACGTGCGCAGGATGGTGTCGATGCGCTGAGCGCGTAATTCGACAGTCGATGGAAAAAATCGCCGACGCGCTGCAAGGGCAGTGCGTCGGCGATTTTCGTTTCAGGAAGCGATGTGGCCGGCGCGTCGCGCGATCGCCGAACGCCTGGGACGATTCACCGCGCGTCCCGCGCACATGCAGCGGCCGCCGTGGGCGAGCACGCCGCTCGACCGAAGCGCATCACATCGAGCGCGACCACCGACCACCGACCACACGGCCGGGTCGAGCCGGATCGCCGCGTGGCGCGCGCGGGCCGACCACAATGCCCTGCCCGTCGAAGTCGAAGCAGCGTCATCCGCCGATCGACCGCCGCGCACTCGGCTCAACGCACGGCCGGCAGCTTCAGCATCGTATCGGTCATCACGTCGGCCAGCTTCAGCGCCGACATCGGCCCGCCGAACCCCCAGATATTGCGTTCGATCAGCGCGATCCGGCGTTCCTTCATCGCGGGCACGAAGCGCCACACCGGCGAATCGAGTTTCGCGGATAGCGGCACGTCCAGCCCCGATGCGGTCACGAACAGCACGGCCAGCTCGCGCTGCCTGAGCAAGTCGGCCGACGTCACGTACAGCGTGCCTTCCCGCGTCGGCTTCTTCGGCCACGGATCGAGCCCGAGCGCCCGCGCGAGCCCCGCCGACGTGCTGTTGCCCGTATAGGCCCAGTAGCGGTCGGGCAAGCCGAGATCCTGCAGCAGCGCGACGCGCTCGCCCTTGCGGCCTGCCGCCGCGAGCCGCGCCGCATTGCGCGCGATGCCCGCATCGAGCTGCGCATCGACCGCCTGCGCACGCGCGTCGCGCCCTGTCACCGCACCGATCGTCCGGAAGATCTGCCGCATCCAGTCGAGCTGCGTGACCGGCACGCCGCCGTCCGACACGTTCGGGCTGAACTGGAAAAGGATCGTCGGTGCGATCCGGTCGAGCGCGTCGAAGATCGGCGCATGACGGAAACCGACGCCGATGATCAGGTCGGGCTTGACCGCCGCGATCGCCTCGAGGCCCGGCTCCTGGCGCGAACCGATATCGGTCACGTTCGCGAGCCGCTCGCTTTGATAACCGAGCCAGCCCGGATAGAACGCGGTATCGGCCATCCCGACCGGCACGAGGTCGAGCGCGATCACGCTTTCCGCGAACATGAAGTCGAGCGCGACCACGCGTTGCGGGCGCACCGGCATCGTCGCGCTCGCCTGCGACACGACGGGATTGCCGGCCAGCGACACCGCGCCCGGCGCTCGCATGCCCTGCGCGCGATGGGCATCGAGGGTCGCGGCGATTGCGCCGGACGATGCGGAAAACGCACCGCAGCACGCGGCGCCCAGTGCCGCCGCGAGTGCGCCGAGCGCGTGCCGGCGGCCGGCATCCATCACCGGATCGCGTCCTGCTCGGCCAGCGCCGCGTCGTCCATCGTCAGTAGCAGGGGGCAGCTTCCACACAGTTGCGTTTCTCCAGGAATTTCATAGCGCAGGCAGCACACGCGGCGCGCACGAAACGGCGTCGGCAGCAGCGCCGAGCGCGGCACGGCATCGCGCACGGGCACGCGCAGCGGATTCGGCTCGCCGTGCACGCAGCTCGACCCGAACAGCCAGTCCGCATCGCGAACGGGATCGGCCGCGCAGGGCAGCGCGCGATACGTATCGAGCAGATAGTCGAGCAGGTTGCCCGCGTTGCTCCACAGCACGCGCGGCGTGACGCGGCCCATCGCCGCGAGCAGGTCGATCACCGCGCCGAGATGCGCGACGAGCCCCGCATAGCGGGGCGCCGGGTCGTCGCACGGTGCGCCGAGCGCATCGTGCGGGAAGTACAGCGCGGCGGGCATCCCGTCGTCAAGCGCGACGAACGTACGCTCGGGCGCCATGTCGAGCGGCCGGCCGAGCGTCAGCGCGGCAACGACGCCGGCCGGCGCCGCCCGGCCGAAATAGTATTTGCTCCATTGCGACATCAGCGCGCGCGCATGCTGCGCCGGATCGCCGCCGTAATGGCCGACCATCGCGTCGAGGATGGCCTCGCGGTGATCGGGCAGCGTGCTGACGGGGACGACGATCCGGCCGGGCGCATTGTGAGCGTCGTCCGGCATGCCGAGCCAAACCACGTCGAGGTGTTCGGCGAACGGTTCCGGCGCGAACGTCGAAAAACGCGTGGCGCGCGCGCCGTCGAGCGCGGGCGTCATCGCCCCGCGCGCCGGGCAGATCGGCAGAGCGCCGTGTAGGGAAAGAGTGTCTGCCTAGGTGTATATATCGGTGGTGGCGGTGGCCTTAACATTAATAAGTTCGAGCGATCCGTGTTCGATGACAGTGACACGTGCTGCATCACGTCAGTACACTAGCCCCAGTCCGACGTAA
>NZ_JAAGPH010000246.1:0-6896 GCF_017104705.1 Burkholderia sp. Se-20373
AACGACGCGTTCCCGATCCGGGGCGGGGGCGGAGCGCGACGCCGGCGCGCCGGGAAAGGACAAGAAGGCCGCGGCCAAGCCGCGCGCATCCGCCGGCAAACGCCCGGCGGCCGCGAAGCCGGCGCGCAGGAAGAAGTCGTAACGGTTGCCGGGAGGCAGACGCAAGGCGCGCGCCCTTCCCGCCGGCCCGATTCGCCGGCCCTATTCGCCGATCTGGAGCGCCTGCGCGACGGCCGCGATCCGTGCGCGATGCACGGCGTCCTTGATTTTCTCCGTATCGTTGCCGATGCCGCGCGCGATTGCGCCGGCATCGACGCTGCGCGCCGCCGCGAGCGCGACGCGCAGCCGCTCGGCCTGCGGATACGGCTGCGCGTCGAGCCCGAGCCGCCCGCGCGCATCCGATTCGCACGCCTGCAGCATCTCGGCGAAACGCGCCGGCTTGCGCAGCGCGTCGCTGCGCTCGAACAGCCGCACCAGCGCGGCCGCGCCCATCTCCATCACGCGATGCAGGTTGCCGTGCTCGCGCGCGACGACCAGCGCGAGATCGCGGCATTCGTTCGGCACGCGCAACCGCTCGCACAACGGCTTGAGCAGGTCGACGCTGCGGCCCTCGTGGCCGACGTGGCGCGGCAGTACGTCGGCGGGCGTCGTCGCCTTGCCGAGATCGTGCGTGAGCGCCGCGAAGCGCACCGGCAGCGAATAGCCCTGCTTCGCCGCATAGTCGACGACCATCATCACGTGCACGCCCGTGTCGACTTCCGGGTGGTAGTCGGCGCGCTGCGGCACGCCCCACAACGCATCGACCTCGGGCAGGATGCGCGCGAGCGCGCCGCACTCGCGCAGCACCGCGAACATCCGCGACGGCTTCGCCTCCATCAGCCCGCGCGCGATTTCCTGCCACACGCGTTCGGGCACGAGCGCGTCGACCTCGCCCGCGTCGACCATCCGCCGCATCAGCGCGAGCGTTTCGGCCGCGACCGTGAAATCCGCGAACCGCGCGGCAAAGCGCGCGATGCGCAGGATCCGCACCGGATCCTCGACGAACGCGTCGCTCACATGCCGGAACACGCGCGCGCGCAGGTCGGCCTGACCATCGAACGGATCGATCACCGGCCCGACCAGGTCGCCCTCGGGGCTCACCTCGCGCGCCATCGCGTTGATCGTCAGGTCGCGCCGCGCGAGATCCTCGTCGAGCGTCACGTCCGGCGCGTAGTGGAACTGGAAGCCGTGATAGCCGGCCGCCGTCTTGCGCTCGGTGCGCGCGAGCGCGTACTCCTCCTGCGTGCGCGGATGCAGGAATACCGGGAAATCCTTGCCGACCGGCCGGAACCCCTGCGCGGCCATCTGCTCGGGGGTCGCGCCCACCACCACGTAGTCGCGGTCCTGCACGGGCACGCCGAGCAGTTCGTCGCGGATGGCGCCGCCTACTGCGTAGATGTTCATGGCTGAGGCTCGTATTCGGCGATCACGTTCGTTTCGCGGCGCGCGGCATCGATCCAGCGCTGGACGGCCGGCAGCGCCGTCACGCGGGCCGCGTAGCCGGCCGCTTCCGGCGACAGGCCGGGCGCGTACGTATTGAAGCGCATCACGACGGGCGCGTACATCGCATCGGCAATGCCGAATTCGCCGAACAGGAACGGGCCGCCCGACGCCTCGAGACACGCATTCCACAGCGCATCGATGCGCGCGACATCGGCGAGCACGTCGGGTGTCGCGCCGCGCCCCGGCATCGACGCGCGCACGTTCATGCCCATCTGCGTGCGCAGCGCCGCGAAGCCCGAATGCATCTCGGCCGCGACGCAGCGCGCATGCGCGCGCTCGAGCGGATCGGCCGGCCACATCGGAAACTGCGGATAACGTTCGGCGAGCGTCTCGGCGATCGCGAGCGAATCCCAGATCGCGACGCCGTGGTCGTCGACCAGGCACGGCACCTTGCCGGACGGCGAATACTCGCGGATGCGCTCGGCCGTGTCATCGTGGCGCAGCTCGATCGCGATCTCGTCGAACGGGATGCCGAAATGCGTGAGCAGCAGCCACGGGCGCATCGACCACGACGAGTAGTTCTTGTCTCCAATGACGAGTTTCATGACGGTGTTCCGGAAAACGCGAAGGTGGAAAAGGAAAACGCTGCCGGCCTAGCGGCGCGAGCGGAACCAGTCGAACCGGGAGCGCCGCGCGGCCTGGCCGAGATACGCGGGCGCGATGCTTTCGAGACTCGCGGGCGAGATCCCGAGCTCCGGCGCGAGCGGCCCCGCGAGCACGTTCGGCACCGACATCGTCGCGAGATTGTCGCGCGTGAGTACCGGCTCGCCGGGCAGGCATTCGAACACGCTTGCCTGCAGCCGCGCGAGCGCGTCGGGCAGCCGCACGATGCGTGCCTGCCGGCCGACCAGCGTGCCGCAATAGCGCACCAGCTGCTCGAGCGTGTAGACGGTCGGGCCGCCGAGTTCGTAGGTCTTGCCGTGTGCGGCCGCGAGATCGAGCGTGTTGACGAACGCGCGCACGACGTCGCCGACGAACACCGGCTGGAAGCGGGCGTCGGGCATCGCGAGCGGCAGCACGGGCACCGAGCGCTGCAGGTTCGCGAACGTGTTGAGGAACGCATCGCCGGGGCCGAACACGACCGACGGGCGGAAGATCGTCAGCGCGAGCGAATCGGTCGCCGCGATCGCATGCAGCGCAGCCTCGCCGTCGCCCTTCGAGCGCTGGTACATGCTCGGGCCGTGCGAATCGGCGCCGAGCGCGCTCATGTGCAGCACGCGCTGCACGCCCACCTCGGTGCAGGCGGTCGCGAGCGCAGCCGGCAGCGCGACGTGCGCGCGCTCGAAGCCGGGCCCGTACGGCGTGCCGCGGCCGCCGTGCAGCACGCCGACCAGGTTGATCGCCGCGTGCGCACCGGCGACGAAGCGCGCGAGCGTGCGCGTGTCGAGCGCGTCGAGCTCGACGATTTCGACCGGCAGCATCTGCAGGTGGCGCGCGTGGTCGCGCCGGCGCGTGCCGATCCGTACCTGCTTGCCGGATTCGATCAGCGCATTGACGAGCCGGCTGCCGATGAAGCCGGTGCCGCCCAGCAGCGCAACGGTCTGGCGATCCATATCAAGGGCCTCAAAAGGACACTGCCGCGTCTCGCGCGGCAGTGTGAAGATTGCGTATCAGGGCGAGATCATGCCTAGACGTTTCTTCAACGACTGCGGTTTGCCCTCGAAGAGCGCCGCGTAGTAGACGGTGTTCGACAGCACGTTCTTCACGTAGTCGCGCGTCTCGTTGAACGGAATCGTTTCTGCGAAGATCGCGCCTTCGACCGGCTGCGTCAACACCTGGCGCCACTGGCGCGGCCGGCCCGGGCCCGCGTTGTAGCCGGCCGTGGCGAGCACCGGCGAGCTGTCGAAGTTGTTGTAGATGTCCGCCAGATACCAGGTGCCGAGCTGGATGTTGGTATCGATGTCGTGCATCTGCGCGCGCGAGATCGTGCCCATGCCGAGCTTCTTCGCGACCATCTGCGCGGTGGCCGGCATCAGCTGCATCAGGCCGCCCGCGCCCACCGACGAACGTGCGCTGATGATGAAGCGCGATTCCTGGCGGATCAGCCCGTACGCCCATTCGATGTCGAGGCCCGTCGATTGCGCGTAGCGCTCGACGATGTTGCGGTACGGCGACGGGTAGCGCAGCGTGAAGTCGTGCTCGGCCTTCGTGCGGTCGGCCGTATTGACGGTGCGGTCGAGCAGCTCGACGCGCTTGCCGTATTCGGCCGCGGCCAGCAGCTGGCGATCGGTCATCCCGCGCAGCGGCCAGTTCCATTCACGGTTGCCTTCGAGGCGCAGGTTCAGCGCGTAGAAACGCTGCGCGAGCGCGAAGCCCGGAATCTTGCTCATCGCGTCGATCTCGGCGTCGCTCACCTTCGTGCGCGGCGGAATCGTCGTGCGCTGGCCGAGCTCTTCGCCGGCGAGCTGCCCGTAGAAGTTGAACTGGCCCGCGACCTGCTCGAATTCCTGGTTCGCCTGCAGCGTGTCGCCGCTCTGCTTGAGCGCGCGCGCATGCCAGTAGATCCAGGCCGGATCGTCGCGCAGCGACGGCGGCATCTGCTCGATCGACCAGCGCACCATCGGCCAGTTGCCGACGAGCAGCGCGGCGCGCGTGCGCCATTCGTAGCCCGGGTTCGACAGCGGCGCATTCGTCGATTTCGCGTACCAGACCGACGCGAGCGGCGAGCGCTTGATCGCGCCCTGGTAGCCGATCGCGCCCCACGCGATCGCCTGCTCCTGCTTGGTCAGCGACGGCGCGACCGTGGTCAGCATCCCGGCTGCCGCGTCCGGATCGTTGCGCGCCATGCGGCTGAGCGCGATCAGTGCGAGCTGGTGCGAGGTTGCATCGGGGCCGACGCCGCGCGCGAGGTACAGCGGCGGCGCGCTCGTCGCCTGGTCGAAGCCGACCGGGCGCGGGCCGAGCGCATCGACGATCTTGCCGCCGAGCGTCGTGTAGTTCTGCTCGTACGCGAGGCGCGCCTGCTGCCACACGTCGTCGCTCGTGAACTGCTGGTTGACCGTGAGCGCGGTGATCAGGTCGACGCACGCGTCGCCGTAGTTCTTCGGCTCGACGAGCAGCGCACGTGCCGCCTCGGCGACGTTCTCGCCGCGCGCCGCGCGCGATTCGAGCGCATAGCACTTGACCTGCGTGTCGTCGTCGAGCACGAAGCGCTTGTATTGCTCGTCGAAGTTGCGCCAGTCGTGGCGCGCGCCGAGCACGAGCAGGTAGTCGTTGCGCAGGCGGTCGGCGATCGCCTGGCCGTCGTAGCGCTGCAGGAACGACTGCACGGGCGCGTCCGGCGCGTCCACGCGCGCGCGGCCCGTCGAATCGAACAGCTGCGGCTTGATCTGGAAATACTCGACGTAGGACGGTACCGGATAGTTCGGGATCATCGACGCGAGCTGCGCGGCTTTCGCGGCGTCGTTGCGACGCGCGGCTTCACGCAGCTGCACGAAGGTCTGGTCGTCCCCGGCGACCGTATCGTCGTTCGGTGCGGCGCACGCAGCCGTACCCGCGACGAGCGCGGCGGCCGAAAGTGTGAGCGCCACCGCGCGATATACTCGGAAAAGGCTGTTCGACATCGTTTTGAATGGAGCACGAAGTGAGCGAAAGCATAGCACGCAACCCTGTGCCGAACCCGAAGGTTGCGCTACGCAAAACGCTGTCCGGCGCGCGTCGCGACGCCGCGTCGCAACCCGCTGCGAACGCCGCGCTCGACGCGCGGCTGCGCACGCTGCTCGACCGGCTCGCGCCGCGCACGGTCGGGTTCTACTGGCCGCTGCCGGGTGAGTTCGATGCGCGCGAGGCCGTGCTCGCGTGGTGCGCGGCCGGCGCCGGCAGGCGGGCTGCACTGCCCGTGATCGACGAACGGCACACGCCGCTCGAGTTCCATGCGTGGGATGCGCACACGCCGATGCGCGAAGGTCATCACCGGATTCCGGAACCGGCGTCGGGAATCGTCGTCGTGCCCGACCTGTTGCTGATTCCCTGTGTGGGATTCGATCTGCAGCGCTACCGGCTCGGCTACGGCGGCGGCTACTACGACCGCACGCTCGCCGCGTGGCCGGGCAGCGCGCTGCCCGTAACCGTCGGCATTGCGTACGAAGCGTGCCGCGTCGATGCGCTGCCGACCGAAGCGCACGATCTCGCGCTGCACTGGATCGTGACCGACGGCGCGCTGTACCCGGCCGCCGGATGAGGCGGCGTGCCGCGCCGCACGCCCGTCAGCGCACCGCCGCGCACCACCCGCGGCGCCACCGTTTACAGCGACGCCGCCGCGCGCGCGGCCGTGTCGTACAGGCCCGAAGCGTTGCGCAGCAACTGCGCCGCGTCGCCGATCTGCTCGTTGGTGAGCCCGCTGTCCTTCAGCGTCTCGATCAGGCAGTGCTCGCGCACCTCGCGGTACTTCAGGCACAGGTCGCGGCCCGCGTCGGTCGCGAAGAAGAACACTTCCTTGCCGTTCTTCTCGCTCTTCACATAGCCGCGGGCGATCAGTTTTTTCAGCGCATAGGTCGCGACGTGCGTATCCTCGATATTGAGCACGAAGCAGATGTCGGCGAGCTTCTTCTTGCGTTCGCGATGGCTGACGTGATGCAGCAGCGACACCTCGACCGCCGTCATGTCCTTCGCGCCGGCCGCCGACATGCAGCGCACCATCCACCGATTGAAAGCATTGCCTGCCATGATGAGGCCGTATTCGAGCTCCGACAGCTCCGCGCTCGAATCGGAAACGAGGTGTTCGGATGACACGATCTTGGTCGCAGGACGCTTCATGGAAAGGCGGAGCAAGCCGGATGACAGGGTGTGCCGAGTGTACGCCAGAAGCCCCGACATACGGGCTAGGCGAAAACGCTTATTGGGAAGTTGTCGATATTTTATTGACAATGTGCGCTAACATTGCCGTCCGAACCGTGCCAGTCCGATGACGCAACCCCGCTTTTATCCGCTCGGCGATGCCGCCCTCGTCTGCGAGGTGCCGCCGCCCGCCACGCTCGATTGCCAGCGCCGCGTCTGGGCCGTTGCCGAGGCCGCGCGCGCGTGGCCCGACGTGATCGATGTCGTGCCCGGCATGAACAACCTGACGATCGTGTTCGACGCGCTCGCCACGACGGCCGAGTCGCTCACGCCCGCGCTGCGCGACGCGTGGGAGACGGCCGACGTCGAGCACGCGGACGGCCGCGAGGTCGAGATCCCGGTCGAATACGGCGGCGCCGCCGGCCCCGACCTGCCGGCCGTCGCCGCGCATACCGGCCTGTCGGCCGACGAAGTCGTCGCACGCCACGCGGCCGGCGCGTACGTCGTGTTCTTCGTCGGCTTCCAGCCGGGCTTCGCGTATCTCGGCGGGCTCGACGCGGCGCTGCACATGCCGCGCC
>NZ_JAAGPH010000247.1:0-6512 GCF_017104705.1 Burkholderia sp. Se-20373
GCCGGCGCCGCTGGCTCGCGCCGCTGTTGCTGGTCGCCGGCGCGCTGCTGTGGGCCGCGGCCGGGATGTCGCCGCTGATGCCCGGCGCGCAGTTCGCGTTCTTCGCGATCGTCGCGGTGCTGGCGCTCGCGCTGCGCCGCCTGCCGGGCCATCTGCCGACGCTCGCGCTCGCGTCGCTCGCCTTGCTCGCGACGATGCGCTACATGTGGTGGCGCACCACGCAGACGCTCGATTTCCGCAGCCCGGTCGAGGCCGTCGCCGGCTATCTGCTGTACGGCGCGGAAGCCTATACGTGGATGATCCTGCTGCTCGGCTTCGTGCAGACCGCCTGGCCGCTCGACCGGCCGATCGTGCCGCTGCCCGACGATCCCGACACCTGGCCGACCGTCGACGTCTACATCCCGACCTACAACGAGCCGCTGTCGGTCGTGAAGCCGACCGTCTTCGCCGCGCAGAGCATCGACTGGCCGACGGCCAAGCTGCGCGTGTATCTGCTCGACGACGGCAAGCGCCCCGAATTCGAGGCGTTCGCGCGCGAGGCCGGCATCGACTACGTGACGCGCGACGACAACCGCCACGCGAAGGCCGGCAACATCAACCGCGCGCTGCCGAAGACGCACGGCGAATACATCGCGATCTTCGACTGCGATCACGTGCCGACGCGCTCGTTCCTGCAGACGACGATGGGCGTGTTCCTGCGCGACCCGAAGTGCGCGCTCGTGCAGACGCCGCACCATTTCTTCTCGCCCGATCCGTTCGAGCGCAACCTCGGCACGTTCCGCGAGATCCCGAACGAGGGCAACCTGTTCTACGGCCTCGTGCAGTCGGGCAACGACCTGTGGAACGCAACGTTCTTCTGCGGCTCGTGCGCGGTGCTCAAGCGCAGCGCGCTGGAGGAGGTGGGCGGCGTCGCGGTCGAGACCGTGACCGAGGACGCGCACACGGCGCTCAAGCTGCACCGGCGCGGCTATACGTCGGCATACCTGCCGACCGTGCAGGCGGCCGGCCTCGCGACCGAAAGCCTCGCGGGCCACGTGAAGCAGCGCACGCGCTGGGCGCGCGGGATGGCGCAGATCTTCCGCATCGACAACCCGTTCCTCGGGCGCGGGCTCGGCCTCATCCAGCGGATCTGCTACGGCAACGCGATGCTGCACTTCTTCTACGGAATTCCGCGGCTGGTGTTCCTGACGATCCCGCTCGCGTACCTGTTCTTCCACCTGTACTTCATCAACGCGTCGGCGTTTGCGCTCGCGAGCTACGTGATCCCGTATCTGGTGCTCGCGAACGTCGCGAACTCGCGGATGCAGGGGCGCTACCGCCATTCGTTCTGGGCCGAGGTCTACGAATCGGTGCTCGCGTGGTACATCGCGCTGCCGACCACCGTCGCGTTCTTCAGCCCGAAGCACGGCAAGTTCAACGTGACCGACAAGGGCGGCAAGATCGACGAAGGCTACGTCGACTGGTCGACGTCGAAGCCGTATCTGGTGCTGTTCGGGATGAACGTGCTCGCGATCCTCGCCGGCCTGTGGCGGCTCGTGGCCGACCAGGGCGACGAGGCGTCGACGATCCTGATCACGCTCGGCTGGACCGTGTACAACCTCGCGATGCTCGGCGCGGCGCTGGCCGTGGCGCGCGAGACCAAGCAGGTGCGGGTCACGCACCGGATCGCGATGCGCGTGCCGGCCATGCTGCTGCTCGCCGACGGCTCGACGGCCGCGTGCTTCACGAGCGACTACTCGACCGGCGGCCTCGGCCTCGAAGCGGTGCCGGGGCTCCCGCTTGCCGTCGGCGACACGCTGACGGTGTGCGTGACGCGCGGCGACCGGCCGTTCCCGTTCCCGGTGCGTGTGAGCCGCGTGACGCCGACCCACGTCGGCGTGAGCTTCGAGGAACTCACGCTCGAACAGGAGCGCCAGCTCGTGCAATGCACGTTCGGCCGCGCGGACGCGTGGCTCGACTGGCACGAAGGCCAGCGGGTCGACACGCCGCTGGGCGGGCTGAAGGAAGTGTTGCGGATCGGCCTGGACGGCAACGTACGGATGTGGAAGGGTGCGGCGCGCGGCCTGCTGGCCATGCTGGCGCCGAAACTCGATCGGGCGCGCGACTGACGCGGCGCTCATCATGGAGTGGGTTAGATGACGTTCTGGAATCTGTATTTCATCCTGAAGTTCGCGCTGTTCGCGACCGGGCACCTGCAGCCGTTCTGGCTCGCGAACCTCGCGTTCGCGGTGGCGCTCGCCGCGAGCGCGCCGATCCGCCGGCGCGCGTGGCGCATCGTCCGGCAGATCGTGGCGATCGCGATCGCGGTGCCGCTGCTCGCACGCGAGATGCATGCGCCGCCGCTCGCCCGGCTTGCCGAGGCCGCGCGTGAAGTGAGCACGTTCAATTTCGACTACTGGATGGAGCTGCTGCCGCGCCTGCTGCCGCCGGTGCTGCTGCTGACGGTGGCCGGCGCGCTGATCGTCTACTTCGTCGTGAATCGCTGGCTGCGCGTCGCGACGTTCGTGCTGGCCGTGCTGGTCGTGATGCCGTTGTGGCAGGCCGGCAGCGGGCTGATGGCGCGCGTCGTCGCACCGCTTCCGCAGCAGGCGAGCGCGACGGGCACGACGCTCGCCGGCCAGCCCGAGGATCACAACGCCGCGCTCGCGACGTTCCGCACGCAGGAATCGCAGCGGCAGGTCGCGTTCGGCCATCTCGGCAACGATCCATCCGCGCAGTTCGACGTGATCGTGCTGCACATCTGCTCGCTGTCGTGGGACGACCTCGATGCCGCGAAGGTGCGCAACCATCCGATGCTGAGTCACTTCGACTACCTGTTCAACAACTTCAGCACGGCCGCGAGCTACAGCGGCCCGGCGGCGATCCGCGTGCTGCGCGCGAGCTGCGGGCAGGAGGCTCACGCCGACCTGTACAAGAGCGCGCCGCAGCAGTGCTACCTGTTCTCGCAACTGGCGAGCGCGGGCTACAAGGTGCAGACGCTGCTGAACCACGACGGCCACTTCGACAACTTCCTGCAGGTGATCCACGACAACATCGGCGTGCCCGACGCGCCGCCGGTGTCGAACGCGGCCGCGCCCGTCGCGATGCACGCGTTCGACGGCTCGGAGATCAAGAGCGACTACGCGACGCTCGCGAACTGGTACGCGCAGCGTGCATCGGTGCCGGGCCCGGTCGCGCTGTACTACAACACGATCAGCCTGCACGACGGCAACCGCGTCGTCGGCAGCGCACTGACGAGCATCGACTCGTATCCGCAGCGCGTGACGAAGCTGATGGACGACTTCGATCACCTGGCCGACCTGATCGCGCAATCGGGCCGCCGCGCGGTGATCGTGTTCGTGCCCGAGCACGGCGCCGCGCTGCGCGGCGACAAGTACCAGGTCGCGGGCCTGCGCGAGATCCCGACGCCGCGCATCGTGCACGGGCCGGTCGGCGTGCGGCTCGTCGGCTTTACCGGCAACCACGGCGCGACGACCGTGATCGACCAGCCGACCAGCTTCCTCGCGCTCGCGCAACTGCTGTCGAACCTCGTATCGAACAGCCCGTTCAAGCCGGGCACGACGCTCGCGCAGTACGCGGCCGACCTGCCGCGCACGCGCATGGTGGGCGAGAACGAGGGCACGGTGACGATGCAGACGGCCGCGGGCTACTCGGTGAAAACTCCGGATGGCGTATGGATCGACGAACAGTAATGCTCCCCGCCGACAGCGACGATGATCGCCTGTCGCAACCGAACGACGTGCTCGGCCTCGCGCGGCATCTGCCCGCGCTCGACCCCGAGCGTTACGTCGACGAGCAGGCGCGCCGCGCGTTCATCGAGTCGCTCGACCGCTGGCCGACGCTCGCGAAGCTGATGGGGTTGAAGCGCTGAAACGGGCGGAGCCGGCTTGCCGGATGCCGCTCCGGCGGGCGGTTGACACGAAACCTGAGCAATCCCTATCATTTGCCGCGGCCCGGCCGGGCTCGTGTTTAACGACTCTCCCGAAGGATGCTCTCATGTCGCGTCAAATCCGGATCGCGTTTCGAACGGCGGCGACCGCCGTGTCCGTGGTCGTTGTCCTGTCGGCTTGCGTGATAGGGCCGACCCGGTCCGCTTCGCCCTGGGCGTCGCCGCAGGTCGTTGCCGCGCAACGGGACGCGAACGACCGCTACATGACGACGCTGACCTCGTTCGTCGTGTTCGCATCGAAAGCCAAGGCCGACAGTCGCGCCAAAATACTGGAGGGCTACCAGGGCGTGCTTTATCAGTACTCGCTGGCCTCGGTCAGCTATGTGCAGGCCGTCTATCCGACGCTCCAGACGCTGCCGCCATCGCTGCAGCCGCTTCCGGCGCCGTCGGGAACCCCGACGGTGGCCGATCTCGATCGCGACTACGAACACGTGCTCGGCATGAGGTCGGCGATGTGGGACATCGGTGTCGCCGCGATGTGGGGCAAGAAGACGAAGATGTCGATTCCGCGCTACAACGGCCCGACGCTTTCGATGCCCGTCTTTCCGCCGATGCCGCCTTTCCAGGACGCTCGCGATCCGAAGTATGCGCGGCTGGCTGCGCTGACCAAGCAGCTTGACGATGCGCAGAACGCGGAGTTCGAGGAGCAGCGGCAGGTGCATTCCCGCGAAGTGGCCCGGGCGATCAACGCGCCGGGCGCGATGTCGCCGGCGCCGGCGCCGCAGCAACCGCAGGGTGTGCAGCGGTGGTGCACGCAGTCGGGCGGCGGCGTGACCGGCCGGGTGCCGTGCTGAGGCCGCATCGCTGATCGTCGGGGGGCGCTGCCGGCAGCGCTGGCGCGTCCTGCCGGCAGCTTTCGACGTTCTACTGCGCCTTGCGTTCCGGCTGGCGCGTCCACTCGTTTTCTTCGCCCGGCACCTTGCCGAAGGTCTGATCGGCCCACGCCGCGCGGGCCGTATCGATCTTCGCGCGCGCGCTCGACACGAAATTCCATTCGATGAATCGCTCGCCCGGCAGATGGGCGCCGCCGAGCAGCATCACGCGGGCGCCGTTCGTGCTCGCGAGCGTCACGGTCGCGCCCGGTTCGAGCACGGCCATCGTCGCGGCAGCGAGCGGCGTACCGTCGATCGAGAGGTCGCCGTCGACGAGATACACGCCGCGTTCGTCGTGTTCCGCATCGAGCGCCAGCGTGCCGCCCGACGCGAATTCCGCATACGCATACAGGGTGGGGGAGAACACGGCGACCGGCGACGCGAGCCCGAACGCGGTGCCCGCGATCACGCGCACGGTCACGCCGTCGCCGGCAAACGACGGCAGCGTGTCGGCCGCATGGTGAACGAACGCGGGTGCAGTGTCCTCATGCTCGACCGGTAGCGCCACCCAGGTCTGGATCCCGTGCACCGGCTGTTCGCGCGGGCGATCCTCGTCGGGCGAGCGTTCCGAATGCACGATGCCGCGACCGGCCGTCATCCAGTTCACGTCGCCCGGCACGATCTTCTGCCGGAAACCGAGGCTGTCGTGGTGCATCAGCGAACCGTCGAACAGGTAGGTGACGGTTGCGAGGCCGATATGCGGATGCGGCAGCACGTCGATGCCGCGGCCGGCCGGTAGCACGGCCGGCCCCATCTCGTCGAAGAAGATGAACGGGCCGACGAGGCGGGCGGCGCGCGCGGGCAGCACGCGGCGCACGACGAGGTTGCCGATGTCGCTTTCGCGCGGCGTGAGCAGGGTCTTGATCGAGGCGGACATGGTGGGGCTCTTGTAGTCGAGGCGGGGCGCGTCAGGCGATCGCCGTGTCGATGGCGATCGGATGCGTGAGGATCTTGTGCACCGGGCACGCGTTCGCGATCTGCAGCAGCCGTTCGCGCTGTTCGCCGGACAGGTCGCCTTCGAGCGTGATGCGGCGCACGATCGTGCTGCCCGCGCTGCCCGATTCGTGCGCGAGCTTCACGTGCACTTCGGTGAGCGGCCAGCCCTTGCGCTGCGCGTACATTTTCAGCGTGATCGCGGTGCACGCGCCGAGGCTCGACAGCAGCAGCGTGACGGGCGCGGGCGCCGCATCGCCGCCGCCGAGCGACGCCGGTTCGTCGGCGCGCCACTGGTGGACGCCATCGCTGAAGTGGACGAGGTAATCGACGGAGCCGATGCTCGCTTCGACGGACAGTTCGTTCATTGCGGTTCCATGTGAAAAAAGGGGAGGCCGGCGGCCGGGCCGGGCGTCACGGTTCGAGCAGCCGCTGCAGCCGCAGTTCCTCGAAATCGAGTTCCGATTCGATCCGGTGCAGCACGGCGTCGTCGACCTTGCCGTCGCGATGCAGGTCGAGCAGCGCGCGGCGCGACACGCCGACGAGCTCGAGTTCGACGCGCAGCATGCGCGAGCGCACGTTGGCCGGCTCGTCGCCGTGGCGATGCGCGCGTTCGTTGAAGGTGACGCGGTTCCGGTATTCGGCGAGCAGGCGGTCGAGCGACGGCCGCTCGAGGGTCGAGCCGCGCCGTTCGAGCGCGTCGAGTTCGGCGAGCGCCGCGCCGAACGCGTGCGCGCGCACCGCATGCTCGGACATCG
>NZ_JAAGPH010000248.1:0-244 GCF_017104705.1 Burkholderia sp. Se-20373
GGCGGATCATTAAAAAAAAAAAAAGAGATTGAGTATTGTAGATACTGAAATGGTAAGCATGGATGTTAGTGAGAAATATGTGGTATGGAATGTGTGATTCAAATACAAGTCTGTGTACATAATGAACCTCGTCTTGACAGTATGTATTTCGATACAACGATGTCACGATCGATCTCTCTTAATCGTTCGTGTGATATCTTTTGTCTGCAGTCTCTAGCACTCATTAGTCTGACTTATCACTGCC
>NZ_JAAGPH010000249.1:0-6614 GCF_017104705.1 Burkholderia sp. Se-20373
TCTAGCCCGCGTGCGGTGCCGAGCGTCGTGCTCACGCCGAAGGAGCGCGCGATTCTCGAACTGCTTGCACGCAACCTGTCGAACAAGGAGATCGCGGTGGCGCTCGCCGTCGGCGAGGAAACCGTGAAGTGGCATCTGAAGAACCTGTTCGGCAAGCTCGACGCCAGTTCGCGCAAGCATGCGGTGCGCCGCGCGCTGGTGCTGGGTCTCCTCGAAAGCGCGCCCTGACGTCGTCACGCCGGTTCCGCCGATCGGGCGCGTCGTCGCGCCCGCCTTCCTCCGATTCTCCGCAACCCTGCCCCCCGCGCATGGGGGGGAGCGGCCGCCCGCCGTTGCGTAGTCTTTCCGCACGGCTCAGGCGGGCGTCGCCTGTCACACCTTCCCGCTAGCCTCCCTGCTTCACCCGGACGGGCTCGATCCCGTCCGGTCCAATACGACCCTGGAGACTTCGATGAAGACGAAACTGGCCGCGCTCGCGGCGTTTGCCGGCTGTTCGGCGCTCGCGCATGCGCAATCCTCCGTCACGCTCTACGGCGTGATCGACTCGGGCCTGCTGTACCAGAGCACGTCGGCGGCGTCGTTCAGCCCGACCGCGCCGAATACCGGCAAGGTGTTCCGCATGAAGGACGGCGGCATCTACTCGAGCTTCTGGGGCATCAAGGGCAGCGAGGACATCGGCGGCGGCTACAAGGTCAACTTCAAGCTGCAGGGCTCGTTCGACAGCGGCAGCGGCAAGCTGCAACTGAGCGACACGCCGGGCGCCGTCGCGATCTTCAACCAGGTCGCGTCGCTCGGCGTGTCGGGCCCGTTCGGCACGTTCACGGCCGGCCGCCAGATCGTGCCGATGATCTACGCGATGGCCGACACCGACGTGCGCAACGCGCAGTTCTTCGGCAGCGTGCTGACCGCGTGGCTCGGCCTGAACACGGCGGCCGGCTGGCCGGGGACGAGCACCAACGGCGCGATCGGCGCGCTGTACGACAGCAATGCGCTCGTCTACCAGTCGCCGACCTTCGCGGGTGCGTCGATCGCGCTCGAATACGCGCCGGGCGGCGTGGCCGGGCAGTTCCAGGGCGGCACGCGCGAATCGGTCGTGCTGAAGTATGCGAACGACGGGCTCAACGCATCGGCCGTCTACTACAACGGGCACGACACGAACCCGGCGCCGGGCGTCGCGCCGACCGGCGTCGACAACAACCGTTTCATCTACTTCGGCGCGAAGTACACGATCCACGATTTCTCGGTGTCGGCGTCGTACGGCAACGGCCGGAATCCGTCGCATGCGGACAAGGTGAACCTCGACATGCTGTCGGCCGGCATCGGCTATCGCTTCACGCCCGCGCTGCAGGTGACGTCCGCGGTGTATTACCTGAAGGATCGCAACGTCTCGGCGAACAAGTCGACGGCGGTCGTGCTCGCGGCCGACTACAGCCTGTCGAAGCGGACGATGGTCTATGCGCAGGTCGGGCACGTGAACAACCGCGGCACGATGGACCAGATGCTCGTGTACGGGCAGCCGGTCGCGCCGGGCGTCGGCACGACGGCCGCGATGATCGGGCTGCGGCACAACTTCTGACGGTTGCCGGCGGCGCCTGGCGATGCCGCGGCGGTCGCGCGTGGCCACCGCCTGCATCGATCCGCGGGATCGGCTACAGTGGGCGTTTTCGGCGCGCTCCGCCCTGCCGTCTCGCCATCGACCGTGGCGCGCGCGGCAGCAGGAACGGGGCGCGGATCCTTCACTTCGACGAGCGACCCTCCATGTCCGACCTGTCCGCCTTCCCGATCACGCAAAAGTGGCCGGCCCAGCATCCCGACCGTCTTCAGCTCTACTCGCTGCCGACGCCGAACGGCGTCAAGGTGTCGATCATGCTCGAGGAAACCGGCCTGCCGTACGAGCCGAACCTCGTGCGCTTCGACACGAACGACCAGCTGTCGCCGGCATTCCTGTCGCTGAACCCGAACAACAAGATTCCGGCGATCATCGATCCGAACGGCCCGGACGGCAAGCCGCTGCCGCTGTTCGAATCGGGCGCGATCCTGATCTATCTCGCGGACAAGACGGGCCAGTTGATCCCGAAGGATCTGGCGGGTCGCTACGAGACGATCCAATGGGTGATGTTCCAGATGGGCGGCATCGGGCCGATGTTCGGCCAGGTCGGGTTCTTCCACAAGTTCGCCGGCCGCGATTTCGAAGACAAGCGCCCGCGTGATCGCTACGTCGACGAGTCGAAGCGCCTGCTCGGCGTGCTCGACGCGCATCTCGCGAACCGTCAGTGGGTGATGGGAGATGCGTACACGATCGCCGATATCGCGATCTTCCCGTGGGTGCGCAACCTCGTCGGCTTCTACGAAGCGGGTGATCTCGTGGGCTTCAGCGAATTCCGGAACGTCAAGCGGGTGCTCGATGCGTTCGTTGCGCGGCCGGCTGTCGAGCGCGGGCTCAATATTCCGGCACGAGGCTGATGGGTCAAGCGCGTGCACGCCGTGCGGGCCGCGATCTGAGAAACCCGCCGCATTGCGCGGCGGGTTTTTTTATTTGAAGGTCTGCGCGAATTTTCCGGGAGCGCCGTGAAGCATGTCGTTGTTCGGCGCGGCGGCGAACGTTCGAGTTGCCGAGGTAGCGGCGCCAGTTGCGTCAGCGCGTCATTTGGGCCACCGCCACGACGGATCGGACAGGTGTTCCGCAAAGTAATCGGACAGCGCAGCCACCTTGGCCGGACGGGCGCGCGCGGACGGCGTGACGAAGTAAAGGCCGCCCTTCGTCAACGACCAGTCGGTCAGCAGCGCTTCGAGGCGGCCGTCGGCCAGATATTCGCCGGCGATGAATTCGGGCAGTTCCGCAATCGCGAGGCCATCGAGCAGCGTGGGCAGCAACGCATCGGCATTCGTCACGCGCAGCGGTCCGGTCGGCATGATCGGTTCCTCCTCACCCGCGCCGTTCGTGAATCGCCACACATCGCCGCGTGCGCGATAGGCATAGGAAAGGCACGGGCGATCCACCAGTTCGCGCGGATGGGCGGGCCGTCCTTCCCGCTTCAGATATGCCGGCGACGCCACCACGAACTGGGTGACCGCGCACAGCCGGCGCGCGACCAGCGAGGAATCGGGCAGCGCGGCGATGCGCAGCGCGGCGTCAAAACCGTCGGCGACCAGATCGACCGACGCATCGGAAAGATGCAAGTCGATCGACACCTCGGGATACGCGCGAAAGAAACCGGGTAACAGCGGCGCGACCCAGCGCAGCCCGAACGACATCGGCACGGCGAGACGCACCAATCCGCGCGGCTGCGACGACATCTCGCGCGCGGCGCTTTCCGCCTCCTCGGCCCGACGATAGATCTCGCCGGCCGTCTCGCAAATGGTCCGGCCGAACTCGGTCAGCGCGAGCTGTCGCGACGTGCGATTGAAGAGCCGCGCACCCAGGCGGTCCTCCAGACGGGCGACGCCCCGCGAGACTGTCGCGACGGACACCCCCATCGCACGCGCCGCCGCCGCGAACGATCCCTCCTCGGCGACCTTCGCGAACATCGCGAGTCCTTCGAAATCCGGCAGCTTGGCCATTGCCCCTCATCTTTTCATTTATGCAACGTTAGATTGCAATCAATTCTATTTCGAAACGATCGGGGCGTCGATATTCTCCTCACATCGCAGCACGCAACACCGAACGCAGTCCCACTTATCGAATGCAAGGAGAAGCAAAATGGCACGCAAACTCGACAGCAAGATCGCCCTCGTGACCGGCGCAACCAGCGGCATCGGTCTCGCCACCGCCCAACGCTTCGCGGCGGAAGGCGCGCACGTCTACCTCACCGGTCGCCGTCAGGCCGAACTCGATGCCGCCGTGAAAGGCATCCAGGCCGCGGGCGGGAACGCGACCGGCGTCCGTGTCGACTCCACGAAGCTCGGTGAACTCGACGCGTTGTACGCGCAGATCAAGGAAGAACAGGGGCGCCTCGACGTGCTGTTCGCGAACGCCGGCGGCGGTTCGATGCTGCCGCTCGGCGGCATCACCGAAGAACACTACGACGACACCTTCGATCGCAACGTGAAGGGCGTGTTGTTCACGGTGCAAAAAGCGCTGCCGCTGCTCGCCGAAGGCGCGTCGGTGATTCTCACCGGTTCGACCGCAGGCAGCGCCGGCACCGCTGCCTTCAGCGTGTATTCGGCGTCGAAAGCCGCGGTGCGCGCCTTCGCACGCAGCTGGATTCTCGACCTGAAGGATCGCCGCGTCCGCGTGAACACGATCAGCCCGGGGGCGACCCGCACGCCCGGCCTGCTCGACCTCGCCGGTGACGACGCGGCCCAGCGCCAGGGGCTCGCCGATTACCTGGCGGCCCAGATCCCGATGGGGCGCCTCGGCGAACCTGGCGAGATCGCGAGTGCCGCGCTGTTCCTCGCGTCGGACGACGCGAGCTTCGTGAACGGCGTCGAACTGTTCGTCGATGGCGGCCAGCAGCAGATTTAAGCAGCGCCCCCGGCGCGGATGCGATCGTCGACGATCGAGCCCGCGCCCGGCGCGTACGCGCGGTTGAACCCGGACACCTCATGATCGAACACCGATCGTTTCAGTTGCTTGGCGCGAACCGGAGCGACCGGCGCGACACGCGGATGCATTTTCGCCCCGGCGCTTGCGGACGCCCCGATCATGGTTCGCTCGGCGCGCTCCACGCTTGGAACGACGAAGCGTTCGCTCCGCATGCCGGCGTTGGCCTGCACGCCTACCGGAACGTCGAGATCGTGACCTGGGTGCGCTCGGGCGCGATCACGTTCGAAGATGACGCGGGCAATCGCACGCGGCTGGTCGCCGATTCCATGCAGGTGATGCATGCCGGCGCCGCTGTCCACCTTGCCGAGCGCAACGACGAGCACGTCCCTGCGCGGCTGTTCCGGATCTGGCTGCATCCGCGCACGCCTGGCGGCACGCCGCGTTCGGCGACGCGAACCTGTTCACGCGAATGTCGAGAAGGCCGCTTCGTCACGCTGGCGAGCGGCGATCCCGATGACGTGTGCGCGGGCGCGCTGCCCATCCACGCCGACGCGCGCGTGCGCATCGCGACGTTACGCCAGGGCACGACGGTGCATCACGTGTTGCCGGGGTCAGGCGTCGCGTATCTGATTGCAGATCATGGCCGGCTCGATGTCGGCGACGTCCGGCTCGCGCCGCGCGACGGGGTTGCCGTTCGCGACGAATCGCGGCTCACGTTGGTGGCTCGAGACGACACCGATGTCGTGATGGTCGAGCTTTTGCGGTGAGGGAGCCGTCCCTTCGGGCTCGACCGCAACGACATGCTTCAACGGTTGCGCGTCGTACGAAAAGCTCGGTTGGGTCGCTTTCTAGGCCGTTTTGCGGTGAGGGGCAGACGTGGATTCCGCGTGACCCGGCGTCCGCAACAGCTCGGCAAGCAAGGTCCACGAGCCCTCATGACGATTTTCTCGTCCGCCTTGTGCGTTCGCATCACGCACTTGGCGGCGCTACTTCCCCTCCGCCCCTTTCGACGCCCCATCCCCCAGCCCCGCCAGCAACTTTCCCAGCAGATCCGACAACTGCGCCTGTTCCGCATCCGACAACACGGCCAGCAATTCACGCTGATTGTCGATATGCGCGACGACCGCCTCATCGATCAACGCGCGGCCAGCCTCCGTCAGCGCCACAAGCGTCCCACGCCCGTCGGCCGGGTTCGGCCGGCGCTCCACCCACCCTGCCTTCTGCAGCCGGTCGATGCGCGCGGTCATCCCGCCCGACGACATCATCAGCGCGTCGTACAGCGCCGTCGGCGTCAGCGCGAACGGCGCCCCGCCGCGCCGCAGCGTGGCCAGCACGTCGAACTCACCCGGCTGCATCCCGTAGCGCGCGAACAGCGGATTGAGACGGTCGCGGCCGATCACGAGCGCGGCTTCCTGCAGCCGCCCCATCACCACCATCGACGACGCGTCGAGATCCGGGCGCTCGGCGCGCCATTGTGCGAGCGCATGCGCGGCTCGATCCATTAACCCTCCTCGGCTCACCAGTTATCTTGACGTCGAGATAAATCCGCATTTATCTTGATGTCGAGATACTTTACCTGAAAAACGCGCGGCGCCTCGCCGGGGCCGCGCACCGATATCGAGGGCCTTGCAATGAATCGCTTCACCTCCCCCGGATGGCGGCTTGCCGCCATCGTCCTCGTCGGGCTGAACCTGCGGCCGGCGCTCGCCGCGGTCGGCCCGCTGCTCGACATGATCCAGCGCGCGACCGGCATCGGTGACGGCGCGGCCAGCCTGCTGACGACGATCCCGATCCTGCTGATGGGCCTCGGCGCACTGAGTGCGCGGCGCCTGCAGCGCCTGACCGGCATCGCGGGCGGCGTCTGGCTCGGCGTCGCGTTGATCGGGCTCGCCTGCGTGTCGCGCATCGGCGCGCAGCATGCGTGGCTGCTGCTCGCGAGCGCCTGCTGCGCGGGCGTCGGGATCGCGATGGTGCAGGCGCTGCTGCCCGGCTTCGTGAAGGCGCATTTCGCGACGCGGATCGGCGGGGCGATGGGCGTCTATTCGACGTCGATCATGGGCGGCGCCGTGCTCGCGAGCGTCGTCGCGCCGTTCGCCGCGGCCCAGTGGGGCTGGCTCCCCGCGCTCGC
>NZ_JAAGPH010000250.1:0-6686 GCF_017104705.1 Burkholderia sp. Se-20373
CACGCGCGGCCTCGCCGCGGCCGTGCCGGCGTTTCGCGGGTCGCTCGCCGCGGCCGACGTACGGCGGCCGCTGCCCGGCACGCGGCTGTTTTCGGGAATCGATGGCGCATCGGTGCTGGACGTCGACGCCGGCCTCGACAAGCTTGCGCGCCAGATCGCGGAGCCGGTCGAATGGGCGGCCTGTCTTGCCGCGTGCGTGGAGGCCGGTGCGACCGCGTTCCTCGAGCTCGGTCCCGGCCGCGCGCTGGCCGAGATGGCCGGTGGTGCGTATCCGGCGCTGCCGGCGCGCAGCCTCGCGGATTTCCGCTCCGTCGACGGCGCGGCGAGCTGGCTCTCACGCGTCGCGACGGGCTGATCGACCGCATGAAAGACGGGCGCCAACCCGTTCACCGGGCGCCGGTTTTGCGCTGTGTGTTGCGTCGGCGCAGCAGCCTCCCAGGTGGTGCTTGCCACGCGAATTGGCGTCGCTACAATGGCGCCCGCCATGAGACCAGCCGCCTTCCTTCTCGCCGCCCTTTGCTGCGCGGTGAGCGCCCACGCCGCCCAGATTCCGTCCGATGCCGCATCGGTCGGCACATACTTTTCGTATGACAATGCGGCGGCCGACGCGACCGTCGATCTGATCGGGCAGGCACAGCGCCGCGTGCTGCTGGCCGGCTACACGCACGTGCCGCCGGCGGTCGCGAGCGCGCTGCGCGCGGCCCGTGCGCGCGGGGTCGAGGTGCGTGTCGTGCTCGTGCGTTCGCCGCGCGCGGGCCGGTACAGCGGCGCGGGCTATCTGAAATCATCCGGTATCGACGTGGCGATCGATTCGCGGCACGGCGATCCCGCGCCGCGCTTCGTGATCGTCGACGACAGCGTCGCGCTGACCACGTTGTCCGAAGGCGCGGCCATGCACGCGGAAACGGTGAACGTGTTCCAGCGTGCGCCCGAGCTCGCGCAATCCTATGCGCAGTCGTTCTGGCGGCTGTACCGGCAGGCCGGCGGCCTCTGACCCCTTCCCGCGGCGCCGCGCGCGCCGGTATGACCCTGCTTGCATCGGCGCGGCCGATGAACCATGCTCGTTGACAGGCGCCGATGCGGGTTTCGCGCATCCGGCGCAACGGCAGGGAGCCGATCGTGTTCGAGTGTTTTGCCGATCGCGCCGATGCCGGCTGCCAGCTGGCCGGCGCATTGCGCGATTACGCGGGGCGTGGCGATGTCGTCGTGCTCGCGTTGCCGCGCGGCGGTGTGCCCGTCGCCTATCCGGTCGCCTGCGCGCTGCATGCACCGCTCGACGTGCTGGTCGTGCGCAAGCTCGGCGTGCCGTACGATCCCGAGCTCGCAATGGGCGCGATCGCGACGGGCGGGGCGATTCATCTGCAGCGTTCGGTGCTTCGTTCGATGAAGGTGTCCGACGCGCAGCTCGCCGACGTGATCACGCGCGAGACGGCCGAACTGCATCGCCGTGAAGCGCTGTATCGCGGTGCCGAGCCGCCGCTGCCGGTCGAAGGGCGCATTGCGATCGTCGTCGACGACGGCGTCGCGACCGGCGCATCGATGCGCGTCGCGCTGCAGGCGTTACGCGAGCGTCATCCGGCGCGGATCATCGCGGCTGCACCGGTCGCGCCGGCGGGTACACGGCATGTGTTCGACGATCTGGCCGACGCGTTCGTCACGGTGACGCTGCCGCTGCCGTTCTTCGGGATCAGCCAGTTCTACGCGCGCTTCGATCAGACGAGTGATGACGAGGTGCGCGCGTTGCTCGACGCGGCCCGGCGCTGATTCGGCATCACGTCCGCCGGATGCGGCGCGGGCGAGGGCGGCGGGCTTCGGCCCACGCGAACACGCGCTGCAGCATCGGATGCACGTCCCCGCGCCAGCGCGCCCCTGTAAACAGCCCGTAGTGATCGCAGTCGTCGATGTCGATGCGGAAGCGCTCGTCGTCGGCGAGGCCGCCGCACAGGTCGAGCGCCGCGTGCGTCTGGCCGGCGCCCGTGACCTTGTCGCATGCGCCTTCGACGGTCAGCAGGACGAGGCCGCGCAAAGCCGCCGGCTCGACGCGCCGGCCGCCCACGTCCCACGTGCCGAGCGCAAGGCTCATGCGCTGGAACACGACGTCGACCGTATCGAGGAAATACTCGGCCGGCATGTCGAGCAGCGCCGTGTATTCGAGCAGCGCGCGCCGCGCGCCGGCGAGTCCGGTCATGTCGAAGCGCGACGCGGCCAGCGCGTACGCTTCGATCAGCGACAGGAAGCGCTGCGGGTACACGAGCGCGATCTCGCCCTGTTGCAGATAGGTGGGAAACACGTGGCGGCCGTGCCCCGCGAAGCCGGGCGGCACGACGTCGATCAGGTGGCGGCGGCACCAGGCGAGCGAATGGGCGGCAGCGGCGGTGCCGAGCGCACTCGGATTCCGGCGTGCGTCGAGCGGGCCGCCGATCAGCGTGACGCTCGCGGGCGACGGGAGACCGCGCGCCGCCCGCAGCGCGAGCGCGCCGAGCGCCGGCACGGTTGCCTGACACACGGCGACGACATGCAGCGGCCGGTCGTCGTGCCCGAGCCCGTCGACGAAACCGTCGAGCGTCGCGACGTACTCGTCGAGCCCGAAACGGCCCGACGCGAGCGGCACGTCGCGCGCATTGCGCCAGTCGGTCACGCAGACATCGCCGTCCGCGAGCAGCGTCTCGACGGTTTCCCGCATCATCACGGCCGCGTGCCCGGCGAGCGGCGCGCACAGCAGCACCGTGCGCTGCGCGTCGGCCCGCGTGAAGCGCCGCAGGTCGCAGAACGGCGTGCGCGCGACGACGCGCTCGCTGAGCGCCGGCCATCCGATGTCGAAGTGCGGAGGCCCGTCCGGCGGCCCGAGCAGCGGCTCGAACAGGTCGTCGTAGCACGACGACGCAGCGTGCGGCAGCGTGGCCGCGGGCCAGGCGTCGAATGCATGCCGTGTCGCCGCACGCCAGGCGCGCATCCATTCCCGCTGCTGCTCGACGAGGGCATACCACATGGCGAACCTTGGGGCGGAAGGGGGGGTGAATTTGCATTATGGTCACTGTGGCCGGACATCGTGAGTCCCGCGCGCGGTGGGTTGATGCGCATCAGGCGCACGGGCGCGAAGACCGGCCGAGCACGTTCCGCTATTTCGGCAAACGCGTTCGCGGCGCCGGCCCCCGCTCGTTGCGGGCGGGAACGGACCCTAGGCGACGCCGCGCGACGCTGCTACAGTCGTCGCTCCCATTCCCCTCAAGCGGAGCGTTCGCGATGAAGCTGATCGGCATGCTGGATTCCCCGTTCGTGCGTCGTGTCGCCATTTCGGCGAAGCTGCTCGACCTCCCGTTCGAACACGAGTCGATCTCGGTGTTCCGTCATTTCGAACAGTTCAGGGCGACCAATCCGGTCGTCAAGGCGCCCACGCTCGTGACCGGCGACGGCGCGACGCTGCTCGATTCGTCATTGATCGTCGACTATCTCGATCATCTGGTCGCGCCCGAGCGGCGCTTGCTGCCCGATACCGCCGATGCTCGGCTGCGCACGCTCGTGCCGGTCGGTTTCGCGCTGGCGGCCGCCGAGAAGACCGTGCAGGTCGTCTACGAGCAGGCGCTGCGTCCGGCCGACAAGCAGCATGCGCCGTGGCTCGAGCGCGTGCTGAGCCAGATCGAGGGTGCATACGGCGCACTGGAGCCGCTCGTCGCGGCCGCGCACGGCTGGTTCGGCGGCGCGCGCCTGCTGCAGTCCGACGTGACGGTCGCGGTCGCATGGCGCTTCACGCAGTTCATGGCGGCCGACTACCCGATGCTCGCGCGGATCGATCCGGCCCGTTATCCGGCACTGGCCGCGCATTCGGCGCGGGCTGAAGCGCTGCCGGCGTTCGTCGCAACACCGCTCGTCTAGGCGTCGCGGCGGCCTGGGCGGGGCCCCGTGCCGCGGCCCAGCGCCCGCTCAGCCTTGCCGGGCATGCCAGTGTCGATTGTTCTCGGCGGCTGACAAGTGACTTCGCATTCGCGCTGTTTATCCGGACGCGGCCGGTCCCTAGAATCCACTCCATCGAATGACGCCTTGCCTGATGGAGCCGCAGATGAAAGCCCTGATCGAATCGAGCCTGTACCACCCGTCCCTCGTGTTGCCGCTTGCCGCGCTGACGCAGTTGATGGTCGAGCGCGATTTCAATCTCGGTCAGGTCGGGCTGATCGTCGCGGCGCGCGGTGCGCAGGCCGCCGTGTCGCGCTCTCGCGCGCTGATTTTCTGCCGCCACTGCGAAGCGCAGGCATGAGCGCGCTGGCGTCGAATGGATGAAAAAAAGCCCGGCCGGCGCAAGCCGGTCGGGCGGATCGGGTTCGATCGGGCCCCGGCTTCGGCCGGGGCTTTTTCATGGGCGACGCTCAGGCGCGTGCCGGCGACCCGACACTGTAGATATCCGCTTCGTCGTCCTCGCGCATCTGGCGCACGAGCTGGTGGGCTTCGCGGCGCGACGCGACGGCCGGCGGCGAGCCCTTGAGCGGCTGGCGCGCGGTTTCGGCGAGCGCGACGACCGACACGATGCCGATCACGGCGGCGCCCATCATGTAGTACGCGGGCATCATCAGGTTGTGCGTGACGTCGACCAGCCAGGCGGTCACGAGCGGCGTCGTGCCGCCGAACAGCGACACCGACACGTTGAAGCCGATCGCGAGCGCGCCGTAGCGGATCTCGGTCGGGAACAGCGCCGGCAGCGCCGACGGCATCACGCCGGTAAAGCACGACAGCAGCACGCCGAGGATCAGCAGGCCGCCGAACACCGACGCCGTGGTGCCCGCATGGATCAGCATCATCGACGGGATCGACAGCGCGAGCAGGCCGACGCAGCCGGCGAGCATCACGGGCTTGCGGCCGACCTTGTCCGACAGGCGGCCGGCGGCGAGCGTCAGCGGCATCATCAGCACCATCACGATCAGCACGAGCACGAGGCTGTGCGATTCGTCGAAGTGCAGCGTCGACGACATGAAGCTCGGCAGGTACGACAGCACCATGTAGTCGGTCACGTTGAAGATCAGCACGAGGCCGACGCACAGCAGCAGGGCGCGCCAGTTGCGCATCAGCGTTTCGCGGAAGCGCGCCTTCGGCACGGCCTTGTCCTGCGCTTCGCGCTCTTCGGCCTGGCGCTTGAACGCGGGCGTTTCCTCGAGCCGCATCCGGATGTAGAGGCCGATCAGGCCGAGCGGGCCGGCGATCAGGAACGGCACGCGCCAGCCCCACGACAGCAGCGCTTCCTGCGACAGCGACGCGGTGAGCAGCGCGACGACGCCCGCGCCCATCACGTAACCGATCAGCGTGCCGAACTCGAGGAAGCTGCCCATGAAGCCGCGGCGCTTGTCGGTCGAGAATTCGGCGATGAAGGTGGCGGCGCCGCCGTACTCGCCGCCGGTCGAGAAGCCCTGCACGAGGCGGGCGACGAGCAACAGCACGGGCGCCATGATGCCGATCGACGCGTAGCTGGGGATCAGGCCGATCGCGAAGGTGCCGACGGCCATCATGATCATCGTGGCGGCGAGCACGCGCTGGCGGCCGATGCGGTCGCCGAGCGGGCCGAACACCATGCCGCCGAGCGGGCGCACGAGGAACGCGGCCGCGAACGTGCCGAAGGTCGCGAGCAACTGCGCGGACGGGCTGCTGGACGGGAAGAACACCTTGCCGAGCGTGACGGCGATGTAGCTGTAGACGCCGAAGTCGAACCATTCCATCGCGTTGCCGATGGCCATGGCGCTGACGGCGCGCTTGAGGAGGCTCTGGTCGACGACGGTGATGTCGTCCGCGACGAGCGGGGCTTCGCCGGACGACGAAGCGGTGGAAGAAGCAGCGGTCGGGCTGACGTGTGTTGCGGTCAAGGTCATGCACTCCTTTGACTGCGCCGAACGGGCGGGCCGTCCGACACGGTTTGCCGGCGAGCGCGGTGTCGGATGCGGCGCGTCGGGGCAGACCTTTAAGCACTTACTGCATTGCAGGCGGTAAAGGGCCGTAAGGGGCTGCTTCGACGCGGGCCCGATGGGCCGTCGCGACAGTGCGCTCATGAAGAATGGGCCGCGTGATGCTGGCGGCAGATGCCGGTGCGGACGGTGTCCAGCGTTCCGGCAAGCGCCCCGGAGGGGCAACGAAACGAGAAAAGCGGGCCTGTCGGGCGGGCTTTCCTGTGTGTGCAATTTCGGTCGAAGCGCCGACCCGCAACGCGCGGACGGACTTCTCTCGAAATCGAATAGACAGAGATTGAATGTTGAAACAGGCGACATGATAGCACGATGGCGGATGATCGTGCAAATTGCCGGGAAACGCCCGGCTGGCGGGGCGTCCGGCGAGGGTGGCTCGGGTATGATCGGCGGCGCACGGCGGGGCCGTGCGGCCCCGGGTGACGGGGCCGAATTCACGAGGAACCGGATGACCGAACTGATGAGGATCGCGGCGCTGTTTGCCGCCACCGCGCTGGCCGAAATCGTCGGCTGTTACCTGCCGTGGCTCGTGCTGAAGGACGGCCGGCCGGTGTGGCTGCTGGTGCCGGCCGCGCTGTCGCTCGCGCTGTTCGCGTGGCTGCTGACGCTGCACCCGAGTGCGGCGGGGCTGGCCGGAATGCTTTCCGGAAGCTTGCGCAAAACTTATCTCAGTGAAATCTCGGTGTCAAACTTTTTTAGTTTGAGTCAAACAAAGTTTTTAAGCGTGAGAGGCGACGGACCTGCGAT
>NZ_JAAGPH010000251.1:0-6685 GCF_017104705.1 Burkholderia sp. Se-20373
CGGCCGTCACGGCCGCCTGCCCGGATGCGCGGCGCGTCAGGCGGCCCGCAGCGGCACGTTCGCCTGGCCCGGCCGGCGGTTCGGCGCCATCCCGAGGTGCGCCAGCGTCTCGTCGATACCGTCGTACTGCACGCCGATCCGGTAGATCGCCTTCGCCTCCTTGCCGGTGGCGATGTCGCGGCCGAGCTCGCGCGCGATCCGTGCGCACTGCTCGACCTGCTGCACCGACGTCATCCGGTTGCCCTTCTGGTCGATGATCGTGTCCTCGATCCCGCAGCGCGGATGCAGGCCCAGCGCCATCGCGACCGTGTTGATCGGCAGCACGTTCTTCATCAGCGATTCGAGCGTGATGCACGCGCCGTCCGGGCAGCGCCGCACGAATTCCATGAAGTTGTACGGATTCGGGCCGTCGAAGCCGCCGCCGATGCCGACCCACGTGACGTTCAGCGGGCCGCGATAGACGCCGCGGCGGATGATCCGCTCGAGGGTTTCCAGCGCGTGCATGCCGGTGAGCTGGAAGTGCGGCTGGATGCCGGCCGCCTGCAGGCGGCGCAGGTGCTCGTCGACCCAGCCGGGGCCGGCCGGCACCGTCATCTCGCGGTACGCGTCCCACAGCGCGGCTTCGTTCAGCGACGTGCCGGCGATGTCCCGGCGGTTCATCAGCTCGGTGATGTTCATCTGCACGGTGTTGATCGCGACCGTCACCTGGTCGGGCTTCGGCGTCAGCTCGGCGAGCATGTGGCGCGTGTCGTCGGACAACCATTTCGCGTCGGCGCCCTCGCCTTCCGGCGCGAACGAAATCGAGCCGCCCACCTGCAGGATCATGTCGGGCACTGCCTCGCGCAGCCGGCCGAGCAGCTCGTTGAACTTCGACAGCCGCTTGCTGCCCTTGCCGTCGAGTTCGCGCACGTGCAGGTGCAGCACCGTCGCGCCCGCGTTGTAGCAGTCGACGGCCTTCTGCACGTGCTCGTCCATCGTCACCGGAATGTCTTCCGGAAAATCGGCCGGCATCCATTCGGGGCCGTACGGCGCGACCGTGATGACCACCTTGTCCTGGTTTTCCGGGTGCAGCGAATCGTCGAGAAATTGCATGTCGTCCTCCAGTGGAAATCGTTGTATTGCGGGCGTACGGGCGTGCGTATCCCGTCGCGCCGGGCGGCAGGCCCGGCGCGTTGCATGGTCTTTCAGAGGTCGGTTACGGGGCTGCCGTGCTCAGAACGGCACGTCGCCGACGATGCCCGCGCGCTCCATCTTGCGCACGCACGGCGGGTAGTCCATCACCGCGTAGTGCTGGGTGCTGCGGTTGTCCCAGATCGCGACGCTGTGCTTCTTCCAGCGCCAGCGCACCTGGTATTCGGGGATAGTGGCCTGGCTGATCAGGTATTGCAGTAACTGGCCCGCGCCGGGATTCGCGTCCTGCCCGACCCGCACGCGCGCCGGCGTGTGGAAGTTCGTGAAATGCGTGGTGAACGCATTCACGTACAGCACCTTCTCGCCCGTTTCGGGATGCGTGCGCACGACCGGGTGCTCGGCGTCCGGGTACTGCGCCTTCAGCGCGAGGCGCTTGTCGATCGGCATCGCCGCGCCGAAGCTCGCCTCGATGCTGTGGCGCGCGCGCAAGTCGTCGATCTGCTGCTTCACGTGCGCCGGCAGGCGCTCGTAGGCGAGCACCATGTTCGCCCACATCGTGTCGCCGCCAACCGGCGGACCGTCGATGCAGCGCAGCACGCAGCCGAACGGCGGCGCCACGCGCCAGCTCGCATCGCTGTGCCACGCATTCTCGTAGCGGTCGTTCGGCTGGTCGGGCGACTTGTAGATCCGCACGAGCCCCGGGTGCTCGGGATCGCTGCCGGCCACCGGATGATCCTCGAGCTCGCCGAAGCGCCGCGCGAACGCGACGTGCTCGGCGCGCGTGATGTCCTGGTCGCGCAGGAACAGCACGCGATGCCGCAGCAGCTGCGCGCGGATCTCGGCGAACAGGCCGTCGTCGTGCACGGCGTCGGCGAGGCTCACATCCAGCAGTTCCGCGCCGATCGCGCAGGTCAGGGGTTCGACTCGCATGCGCGTCTCCTCAGACGATGAACACCGACGAACCGGTCGTCTTGCGCGATTCGAGATCGCGATGCGCCTGCGCGGCATCCTGCAGCGCGTAGCGCTGGTTGATCTCGATCCGGATCCGGCCCGCCGCGACGTGCGCGAACAGTTCGCCGGCCAGGTCGTTCTTCTCGGCCGGATCGGCGATGTAGTCGGCCAGCGCCGGGCGCGTCAGGTACAGCGAGCCTTTCATCGCGAGGCGCTGCGGATCGAACGGCGGAATCGGGCCCGACGCGGTGCCGACGCACACCATCAGCCCGCGCCGCTTCAGCGAATCGAGCGAGCCTTCGAAGGTGTCCTTGCCGACGCTGTCGAACACGACGTCGACGCCCGCGCCGTCCGTCAGTTCGCGCACGCGCTTCGCGACGTCCTCGCGGCTGTAGTCGATCGTGTGGTCGCAACCATGGGCGCGGGCGATCCCGGCCTTGTGCTCGCTGGAGACCGTGCCGATCACCGTGAGCCCGAGCAGCTTCGCCCATTGCGACACGATCAGCCCGACGCCGCCGGCGGCCGCGTGCAGCAGGATCGTGTCGCCCGGCGCGAACGCATGGATGCGGCGCAGCAGGTAGGCCGACGTCAGGCCGCGCATCGTCATCGCCGCGGCGGTTTCGCACGAAATGCCGGCCGGCAGCCGCACGAGCGGCGCGGCGGGGATCAGCCGTTCGGTGCTGTACGCGCCGAGCGTGTTCAGGAAGCCCGTGTAGGTCACGCGGTCGCCGACGGCGACGTTCGTCACGCCGGGGCCGACCGCTTCGACCACGCCGGCCGCCTCGACGCCGAGGCCGGCAGGCAGCGGCACCGGATACAGGCCGCTGCGGAAGTACGTGTCGGCGAAATTCAGCCCGACCGCGTCGTGCCGCAGGCGCACCTGGCCGGGGCCCGGGTCGCCGACGTCGACTGCCTCCCAGCGCAGGACCTCGGGACCGCCGGTTTCGTGGAATCGCACTGCATGTGCCATGGTGTTCTCCGTAGGGTGTCAGTCGGATGCGCGTCGCGCATCGTCGGGTTCGTTCGGTTCGTTCGCGCGTGGCGGGGGCGCGGCTGCGCCGTTCGCCAGCGATTCATCCAGTCCGGCCCAGTCCGCGTCGCCGAGATAGCGCCGCGCGGCCGGGAAAATCACGCCCTCCATTCGCCCCATCTGCTCGAACGCGCCGTGCGCATAGCGGGCGAGCGCCGTGTCGAACGCGGCCGACGGCAGCCCTTCCGCGGCGATCCGCATGAGCGCATCGAGCGCTTGCGCGTCGCGCTGCCGCTGGCGGTCGAGTTCGTCCAGTTCGGCCGCGACGCACTCCGCACGGACGCGCAATGCCGCGAACAGGCGCGCTTCTGCGGCCGTGCCGAACCGGACGTGCTGCAGGGCGGCGAGCGATGCCAGCGCCTCCTGTGTGTCGGCCGCGTGCTGTTGCGGCGCGTCCACGCCCGTGTGCAAGCTCGAGGCCATCAGCGCACGCAGCCACCCTTCGACCGCGCGATGCGCATCGAGGCAACGCGCCATCACGCGCGCCTCGGCCGGCGTTCGTCGCGACGTGCACACGAGCACCGGCACGCCGCTCGTCGCGAGCAGGTGCTGGCGTTGCGCGCAGGCCGCCGCGTCGGCATCGGGCGGCAGTGCCGCGACGCCGATCAGGTCGCAGCCGAGTTCGGCCGCCAGCGCACCGGGCGCTGCGTCGTCGGCAGCCCCCGGATGGCCGGCCCCCGGATGGCCGGACCCCGCGATCGCATGGGACAGCCCTTGCGCCCGCGCGGCGGCTTCCACTTTCGCACCGTGCTCCGGCAGCCGCGCTCCGGATAAACGCGAGTCCGGCGCGGCGCCGGGCAGCATGAACGTGACCCGGGCGCCGACCGCACGCGCCAGTTCGAGCGCATGGCCGATCGCGTCGATGCCGCCGGGCGTGCCGTCGACCGTCACGAGCAGATGGCGGTACATCGTGCCGCTCCGCTTAGCCGGCGAGCGGCGCGCGGCGCCGCGTGCCGGTCGATACGATCTTCATGGGGGGCTCCTCGTGGTGTTCGTCTTGCATCGGAACCCATGCTATCGATGCGGTGCCGGTGCGGCCCCACTCGTCGCGGGGGGGATTGACGCGCGAACGCGGTTCGGCCGATCCTTCCCCCCACACCCACCCCGGACGCTGGCCCGCACGGCACCGCCGGAATCCGACTGCTGCCCCGATGGCCCACCCACCCGATCGCGCCGACGCGCCTCCCACCGAACTGGTCCTGAAGACGACCGCGCCGCGCGTGCCGGCGCAGTTGCTGGCCCGCGCGCGGCTGAGCCTCGCCGCGCCCGCTTTCGACGGCCGGCCGGTCACGCTCGTGCAGGCGCCGGCCGGTTACGGCAAGACGTCGCTGCTCGCGCAATGGCGTCGCGAAACCCTCGCGCTCGGCCGTGCGGTCGTATGGCTGTCGGCTGACGAGCGCGACGATGCGGCGCGGTTGCTGCAGGGGCTCGTGCAGGCGGTGCGGACCGGCTGTGCACGGCCCGGCTTCGGGCGCCTGATCCCGGTGGGCGCGGCCGACGCGGCACGCGCGCTGGAGGGCGTGACCGCGTGGCTGGCCGAGGTCGCGCAACTGTCGATCGATGCGCTGCTGATCGTCGACGATGCGGAGCGATTGCCGCCCGCCGGCCTCGATGCGCTGACCTACGTGCTGCACAACGTGCCGCAAAACCTGCATGTCGTCGTCGCGGCGCGGCGCGGGCTCGATCTCGTGGCCGGTGATCTGCTTGCCGGCGGGCAATGCACGCTCGCGGGCCCCGACTGGTTGCGCTTCACACTCGACGAGACGATCGCGCTGGTCGGCGCGCGCTTTGCGCAGCGGGTCGACGCCGACGCGTGCGCGCGGCTGTTCGAACGCGTCGACGGCTGGCCGCTCGGCCTGCAGCTCGCGATGGCCGCGATGGCGCGCTCGGCCGATCCGCGCCAGGCGGTCGACGCACTCGCCGCCCGCGTGGACGGCACGCGCGACCGGCTCGTCGAGCTGCTCCTCGCGAACCTTTCGGCCGACGACACCGCGTTCCTGACGCGCACGAGCGTCGCCGATCGCCTGCATCCGTCGCTGTGCGCCGCGCTGCTCGACGACGCAGACGCACCCGGCCGTCTCGCCCGGCTTGCACGCGACACGCCGCTGTTCATCGCGTCGGACGATTCGGACTGGTGCCGGTTGCATCCGCTCGTGCGCGACACGCTGCGCGACCGCCTGGCCGCGGGCCCGGACACCGAGCGCGGCGCGCTGCATGCGAGGGCGGCCGCCTGGCTCGACGCGCACGGAATGACCGAGGAAGCCGCCCGCCACGCGTATGCGGCCGGCCAGTTCGAGGTGGCGTACGCGCTCGCGCAGCGCTGCCTCGAGGATGCGATCAAGCAGGGCCGCATCAACGACGTGCTCGACTGGCTCGCGCTGCTGCCCGATACGGAGCTCGACAAGCGCCCGACGCTGCGCGTCGCGGTGGCCTGGGCGCTGGCGCTCGGCGAGCGCCATGTCGAGGCGCAACGCCAGATCGCGGGCATCCTCGCGGATCCCGGCACGCCCGCGGCGATGCGCTACGAATGCGCGCTGATCCTCAGCGCGGCCGCGTATTACGCCGACGAAATCGACCGCTTCGTCGAGCTGTTCGAGCCGTGGGCCGACTTTACGCCGCCCGCGGCGACGTGGCTCGCGCAAATGCACGCGAACCGGCTGTCGGCGCGCGCGATCATCGTCGGCGAACCGGCGCAGGCGCGCCGCTTCCAGCACGCCGCGCCGCGCGGCGAGACGGCGGCCGGGTTCGGCTACGTCGCGCGCTGGGGCGAGCTGATCACGGGCCTGAGCTACCTGCGCGAGGGCCAGGTCCGGCTGGCCGACGACGCGCTGTCGCCGGCGCTGGCGCGTGCGGAAGCCGATCTCGGGCGCCGCCATCCGCTCACCTGCATGCTCGCGGCGATGTGCGCGGCGCTCGCGTACGAGGCCGATCGCGTCGACCAGGCCGCCGCGTTGCTCGCGAACCGCCTCGACGTGCTCGAACACGCGGGCACGCCCGACACCGTGCTGCTCGGCTATCGCACCGCCGCGCGCATCGCGCTGCTGCGCGGCGTCGAGCACCGCGCGATCGACCTGCTCGAAGCGCTCGACGCGATGGGTGTCGCGCGCCGCCTGCCGCGCCTGTCGGTCGCGAGTCTCGCCGAACAGGTGCGCATTCATGCGGCGCGCTATCGCGAGGCGACCTGCCACGCGCTCGTCGAGCGGATCGATGCGATCGCCGCGGCCGAGTTTCCATCGCACGGGCCGTTGTGGCGGCGCCCCGTCGTGTTGCTGCAGGCAACCGCACATGCGGGTGCCGCGCTGGCCGCACGCCGCTGGGACGACGCAAGCGCGGCGCTCGACGAAGCCGCCGTGCTGGCCCGCGAAATGAGCATGGGCCAGGCGCGCATCGAGATCATGGCGCTCAGCGCGTTCGCGCGCGAACAGTCGGCCGGCGGCGGCCGCGCGTTGCTCGACGAAGCGATGAACCTCGCGGACCTGTTCGGGCTGACCCGTACGCTCGCCGACGCGCATCCGGCCATCGCCGACTGGGCGCGCCGCGCCGGCGATGAAGCGGCCGCCGGCACCGGCCCCG
>NZ_JAAGPH010000023.1:0-72028 GCF_017104705.1 Burkholderia sp. Se-20373
GGTCTGCGGGCTGCCGCGCGCGGCGACGCTGCTGGTCGCGGACGAGCCGCTCTGCTCGCTGCGCCTCGTGATCCGCGACGTCGTGCCGGCCGGCGAAGGGCGGCATGACCTGACGATGCAGCCGTCCGGCGCCGCCGGCGACGAATTGCTGTGGCATGCGTTGCGTGATCGCGAGCCGTACCGCCAGATTCTGCAGCCGCTTGCGCCCGTCGACGCGTCCATCGCCACCGACGGCGACCCGCACGCGTCGGCCGGCGAAGCCGGGCCGCGCCCGTCGCGCAGCGCGGCCTTCCGGCTGCCGTGCCACAGCGACGCGCTGTTCTTTGCCGACTGGCTCGAATATCACTTCGACGAACTCCGTGCGCTGTCGCAACAGCATGGCCCGCAACTGCAGCTCAACCAGCTCGAGCGGCAGGTGGCCGACGACGAGGTCGGCGTGCGCTTCGTGTACGACATCGATGGCCATACGACGCGGCATGCGCTGACCGACTGCGCGCGCGAGGCCTGTGCATGGATCGAGACGGAGATGCGCGACAAGTACGCGTTACCGGTCGCGCAGGAGCGTTTCAGCGCATTTGCGGCGCACGCCCGAGCAGGCGGCATGTGAGTGCGATGCAACAGGAAGTTGTATCGATACAACTAGGGCTTGCCATGCCTCGGGTTTTCCCTTAAATTTACGTCTGTCTCCTCCATGTCTCCAAACATGGATTCAGCCCGCTCAATGTAGCGGGCTTTTTCTTGCCTGCGCGAATTACGGGGACAGATCTCCTTCCGCCCCGCCTAACCTGCCGGGCGCACACCAGACGGCCACGGCCAGAAGTGGTGCACCGCAAATATCAGCGCCACCACCCCGATCACGACCAGCAGCAGGTACAACCAGCCCTTTTGGGTCGTTGGCAGATCCACCAGCGCGCTCACGTCGCCCGTCAGGGCCGCCAGCGCGACCATGCCGAGTCCGACCAGCACCATCGTTCCCTTCGCCACCCATCCAAAGGCAACCTCCAACGCGCCCGCCCATCGCGACTGGCGATAAGGGCCGGTAACCGGCCGACGGAGATCGGGCTTACCCATTTGCGCGCACTCGCCCGGGATCGGCACGTCGGCCCATCGATCGACAGACCGAGGCGAAAACAGGACGTCGAAGGTTGTCCTGACAAGCACCGGCTGCAATGGGGTGCGCGCATTTGATCGGGAGCGTCATGTTTTTTCTTTCATGAGACGAGGTTCGACGGGTCGATTCGTTTGGCCGGAAGGAGCCCATATGGTTCGATACGATGGGCCCGCGCCGAAACGCGCCCCGTTCGTCACACGCAATCCGGATCGGCCGGCTTATCATTGACCGGCCCGCCACTCGCCCCCGAGGCCATCTTGCACGCCCATCTGCGCATCGCCCGCCCGGTCAGCAACCTCGCCCGCACCGAGCGCATGTATCGCGACGCTCTCGAGCTGTCCGTTCTTGCGCGCTTTGAAGATCACGACGGATTTTCCGGCGTGATGCTCGGGCGCGACGGCCTCGACTATCACTTCGAATTCACGCACTGCCCCGACCACCCGATCGCGCCGTCACCGACGCCCGAAGACCTGATCGTGTTCTACCTGCCCGACCGGCCGGAATGGGAGGCTGCATGCGCGCGCGCCACGGAACATGGCTTCATGCCGGCGACGTCGTTCAATCCGTACTGGGAAATTTCCGGCCAGACTTTCGAGGATGCCGACGGCTATCGGATCGTGCTGCAGAACGGCACGTGGCGCTGACAGGCGAACACGCGTGAACCGTTACGCGCCGGCCAGGCCGGCGGTGCGAGCGGCAGACACGACGTGCCGACGCAGCGCGTGCCCTTCCGGCAACGCGGGATGGTCGAAATCACGCGCGGGCCGATGCTGCATGCCGAGCCGCTGCATCACGTGCCGTGATCGCAGGTTGGTGTCGGCCGTCCACGCGAAGATCTCGCCAAGCCCGATCCGGTCGAACCCGTCGGCCAATGCGGCGGCGGCCGCTTCGACAGCGTAGCCATGCCCCCAGGCGTGACGCGCCTGCCGCCACATGATCTCGACGCACGGCGCCATCGGATGCGTTGCACGCGCTTCGTGCGACAGGCCGCACACCCCGATCAGCATCGCGTCGGCACGGCGCTCGATGGCCCACGGGCCGAAACCGTGTGCCTCGAAATGCGCGTCGAAGCGCGCGATGACGTCGCTCGCCTCGTCAACGGACATCGGGCCACGCGCGAGCCATACGGTCACGTCCGGATCTTCATGCATCGCCGACAGCGCGCCCGCATCCGTCGGCCGCCAGCGACGCAGCGTCAAGCGTTCGGTTTCGATCTTCGGCGGTGTGGACACAGGGCAATGGATCGTTCAGGCGGCGTAACGCGAGCGCCGTCACACACTCGAAAGCGCAACGGACGGAAGGGAGACGAAGGGGAAATGGAAATCGTCGCCTTTGCCGGCGACAATCCAGGGAACGGATGACGAGAAACGGGCGCCGGCGCGCCCGAGGCGATTACTCGTTTTCCTCGAAGTAATGCCCAAACTTCGTCTGCTTCGTGCGGATATAACGCTCGTTTTCCTCGCGCACGGGCACCGCAAGCGCCACGCGTTCGCAAACCGGAATACCGTGCTTCGCGAGCGTATCGAACTTCGCCGGGTTGTTGCTCATCAGCCGCACCGACGTCACGCCGAGGATCCGGAGAATCGCGGCAGCCGAGTCGTATTCGCGGGCGTCGTCAGGCAGGCCGAGGTCGAGGTTCGCCTCGACGGTGTCGCGCCCCTGCTCCTGCAGCGCATAAGCACGGATTTTGTTGCTCAGGCCGATCCCGCGCCCTTCATGGCCGCGCAGGTACAGCAGCACGCCGCGGTCTTCGGCCGCGATGTAGCGCAATGCGAGATCGAGCTGCTCGCCGCAGTCGCAGCGGTACGAGCCGAATACATCGCCGGTCAGGCACTCGGAATGAAGGCGCGTCAACACGGACTGCTCGCCGGCGACGTCGCCCATCACGAGCGCGAGATGTTCGGCATCGCTGCCCGATACGCGGAAAGCGTACGACGTGAACGTACCGTAGCGCGTGGGCAGCGACGCGGTAGCGACGAGCGTCACGCACTCGTCGGCCTGGCCATTGCCCGGCGTGGGCGATTGGGGACGCGAAGACATCATGAATTCAATCGAAACGTTCAGGAATGTAGGAATTGTGTGGATAGTGCGTGACCGGAGTTTACCGCTAATCTCGAATCGTCACGCGACTGCCGCCACCTGCGCGGCTATACTGGGCTCATCGGGTGACAAGCATCACACCCTGCCTGCCCAGCATCGACCTGCACACGGAGAAAGCGAATGAGTACGACTGTCGCGCAACTTCTCAAGGCCAAGCCGGATTCGGGCCGCACCATCTACACCGTCACGAAGAGCGATCTCGTCTACGACGCCATCAAGCTGATGGCGGAAAAAGGCATCGGCGCGCTACTTGTCGTGGACGGCGACGACATCGCGGGCATCGTCACCGAGCGCGACTACGCGCGCAAGGTCGTCCTGCAGGATCGTTCGTCGAAAGCCACCCGCGTCGAGGAAATCATGACGGCGAAGGTGCGCTACGTCGAACCGTCGCAATCCACCGACGAGTGCATGGCGCTGATGACCGAGCACCGGATGCGCCACCTGCCCGTCCTCGACGGCGGCAAGCTGGTCGGCCTCATCTCGATCGGCGACCTCGTCAAGAGCGTGATTGCCGATCAGCAGTTCACGATCAGCCAGCTCGAACACTATATCCACGGCACGCCCGCGGTCACGTCCGCCTGACCCGCCCAGCAAAAAAGGCCCAAACGCGCGAGCGTCTGGGCGGAAAGCCGCCGGAATGCGGCGACGGAGGTTCTGCTCCTGCGGGCGAGTGACGCGCACAACGGGTGCGCGTCTCGTCGATTAAGCGGTGCGCTCGGGCAGACCCAAGGACGTTCAGTTGCCGAAATAGACCGAGTTCACGGGATTCGGTGCTTCGCGCGTCATGCGACGGCCGGCTTGGCCCGCAGCCGTCGCCACGGCACCGTAGCCGCTCGTATCGGCTTGCGCGAGCATCGGCTGGTTCGGTTGAATGCGTTGTTCAGCGGCCTGGATGTTGTCCGGATACTGCGAATCGCTCGCCAGCGGCTTGTAGCCGTTCTGTTCGAGTTGCACGAGCTCGGCCTTGACCTGGTCGCGGGTCAACCCCTGCTCGGACTGTGCAAACGATGCGATCGGGGCGGCAAGGACGGATGCGGCGATAGCTGCGTAGATGACCGACTTCATGATTTACCTCCGGTATGTGTTCTCTTTTGGCGTCGCCTCGGCAGGGACTGTCTGAAGCGATTGAATTCAGTGTAGTGCTCGCCCATCCAAGGGGAAACCCTTAGTTTGAACATACAGCGTTGCGATTTTGACAAAAATCGCTGGCACATCCCGGACGATATCGCGGCAACTTGCTTCACTTGCACAACAATCGCTGACAAAATGCCGACAGCCAAATCACATATCCCGAAGGTTGTGTTGTAGAATCGTAAGGTTATATTCGTCTGTCGATCTTCCATCCACCATGTACGCGCTCACGCCCCTTTCGGTTTCGCCGTCCGGCCCGGCCGGCGTGCGCGCGCGCGCCGGTCATCCGGTGCATCCCCTCGCTCGACGCACGGCCCAGGCGCCGCTCGCCCCTGCCCGGCGCCTGATCTGACGGCTCGGTCTCCTCCCGGAGCCAGGTCAGACAGGCTCCGGGCGATCCCCATAGGCACGCCACGCCTGCCCTTGCCGATCATTTGGAGAACTGCCATGAAACAACGCCTTTACCAGTTGACCGAACTCGACGTTGCTCGCCTCGAAAAGCACGCCGAACACAACCCGCGCTTCCAGACCATGCTCGACACGCTGCTGGAGCGTGCTGACATCGTCCAGCCTGATGCCATCAAGGCCAATGTCGTCACGATGAACTCGCAGATCACGCTGCTCGACGAGGCGACCCAGGAACAGGCCACCTGGACGATTGTTTATCCGGATGCCGCCAATCTCGAACTCGGCCGTCTGAACGTCTTCTCGCCCGTCGGCATGGCACTGCTGGGCACCCAGCGAGGCCAGATGGTCAAGGTGACGCAGCCGAGCGGCGCCGAAAAGCAGATGAAGGTGGCCGCGATCGTGTTTCAGCCGGAAGCTAACGGCGAATACACGCGCTGAGCCCCCCTGCCGTCGGCACCGCGCCATAGCGGCGCGCAACGAAAAAAGCGAGGCACAGGCCTCGCTTTTTTGCATCTGGACGACATGAATCGCCGACATCGCATTTCGCAGACGAAAAAAAGGCGCCCGAAGGCGCCTTTTTCGATGCTGCGTAGCGGGTTACCCCGCCGTCACGCTTAGAAGCGGTGACGCAGACCAACCGTTGCTGCGGTTTGGTTGATCGACGAGCTCGGCAGGTTGTCGCTGAAGTTGCTGCCGTTGTAGATCGATGCGCCAATGCCGTTCTTCGCTGCACGCTGGTACACAGCTTGTGCGTAGACGTCCGTGCGCTTCGACAGAGCGTAGTCAGCTTGCAGGCCGAACTGGTTCCAGTGCGTGCTGCCGTTGTTGATCTTCGCGTTCGTGTACGTGTAAGCAGCACCCAGGCCGAGAGCCGGCGTCAGGTTGTACTTCGCGTTGACTTCGTAGTTGTCGGTGCGCAGCGTGCCGACGCCAACTGCGTTGTTGTCGAGGCGAGCTTGCGTCCATGCAGCGCCGACTTGTGCCGGGCCGAATGCGTAGCCAGCAGCAGCACCGTACGTGCGGACGCGGCCTTGGCTAGCGATGCCACCGATTGCCGACGACGTTGCGCCGTTTGCGTTCGTACCGTCACCCAGGTTCGCTTGCGAGTATGCGCCCGCCAGCTTCAGGCCTTGGAACTGGTATGCAACGCCTGCGCTGTACGCACGGTTGTTACCGAAGTTCGTGTTGTTCGAGAACGAGTACGTGCCGCCGAATTGCAGGCCAGCGTAGTTCGCGCTCGTGAACTTGATCGTGTTGTTCTGAGCGACATCACCGTTCGTGCTCAGGCGGTCGAGGTTCAGCGGGTGCGCGAAGTACGTGCCGCCCCACGAGCCCGTTGCCGTCAGCGGCGCCAGGTAGTCTTGCGTTGCGTCATACTGCTTACCCAGCGTGACCGTGCCGTACTGGCTCGACAGGCCGACGAAAGCTTGGCGGTTGAACATGCCGTTGCTGTTCGCGAACTTGCCGTTACCGATGTTGAAGCCGCTTTCCAACGTGAAGATTGCCTTCAGGCCGCCACCCAGGTCTTCCGAGCCACGCAGGCCGAAACGGCTCTGGTCAATGCCCGAACCCATCGCGAAGCGCGACTTGCCAGCTTGGCCGAGTGCCGGCTGGACGTTGCTCGTGTAGGTGATGCCTGCGTCCAGGACGCCGTACAGCGTGACGCTGCTTTGTGCGTGAGCGACGGTAGCAAACGATGCTGCAGCTGCTGCAACGATCAGAGTCTTGTTCATTCGTGGAGCTCCCTTCTAAAAAGAGGCAGGTCTCGCGACCTTGTTCATAAACGGTCTGCAACCGCCCGGGAGCGCCATCGATCCTGCTGGCCGCGCCCGGATAGTTGCCCGTTTGGGAACCGTGAGTTTAGGGGTGTACCCTAGGGGAGCGATCCGCAAATAAAGAAATAAGCTTTTCCAGAACTAGAAATAATAAAAGTGGGGCCGAGTTATAAGTATTTGTTTTGACGTTTGTTTTTGACTTCTTGACGGAGGCTTTTTGGAGCCTTTCATCGCACCATTCTTACATGTCATCGTCTTGACGGTTGCATAGAAACAACAAACGGATTCGGCGCGACACCCCGGAATCGGCAAATTTTACCCAATTTGATCTCGAATTTCGGGCTCGGGACATCTAAAACGCATCCGTCGGCCAGTAAACAGGGCTCGACAGTCGTTCAGCGGGTCGCATCCCCCGACAGCCATCCATATAGAAAGGCCAGCTCCCACCTGCCGTGACACACGGTAACAGCGTTAACCGCTCGCGTAACCCGGCCGGCCGACTGGCAGGCTAATGTAAGGCAGCCTCGAATACAGAACAGAACAGGACACGCCATGAATCGACGCTCGTTGTTACGCGCCATCGGATTGACCGCCGCCTTCGTCGGCACCGGCGGCTGGCTCCGCGCGGCCTCGGCCCAGCCCGCGCCGCCCGTGTACCGGCCGTCCGGCCCGAATCGCGTGCCCGGCGGCCCGCCCTATCCGGACCGCCCGGGCTTCGCACCGCCGGCCGCAAGGCACGACCGCCGTCCGCCGCCGCCACGGCCGCACGGCTATATATGGACCGACGGCTACTGGCGCTGGCAGCGTGGCCGCTATATATGGGTGTCGGGGCGCTGGGTCGCACGGCGCCCCGGGCGTCGGTGGGCGCCCGGCTACTGGCGCCGCCAGGGACGAGTGTGGATCTACGTCGACGGTACGTGGCGGTAGGCAGCCACCGGGCTGCCCGGCCAGTAGCAGGCTCGGGGCAGGCGGCGCGAGCGAACCCGTGCCGCCCCGACATCAACATCATGATGCCCGGAAGGCGCCCCCACGAATCCTGCCCCGCGGCCTAATGCCGGCGCGCGAACCGGGGGGATGCTTCCGGTCACGCAACCTCGACCATCGACGTGCTCGCCGGTCTACGGCGCACCATCCCGCCTCGACCGGACCCCGCCGCACCCTTCGTACGCGATGCGCGGAAAGACCGCCGGCTCGATCATCCCGCACCTGCTCTTGTAAACGGAGCATCGCCAGCCCTTTGCCGCATACGGGCGAATGGAGCGCACCGCAGCATCGGCGCACTCGCTCAACCCGACGAAATCATTCGGATAACGAATTCATGCAATGGCGATACACCGGCAACCACGCCACGCCTCGTCGCATCGCACCCGAACGCAGCACAACGCCCAGCGACAACGCGGCGCAAGCGCCCCGCTCAGCGCCCGCCCCCTTCCGTTTCCCGCGCACGACGTCGCGCAGCGCAGATCGCGCGATGATGTTCGTCGGCCCATCGGATCATCGCCTGCATCGGCGTCAGGAACGAACGCCCGAGGTCGGTCAGCGCATATTCGACACGCGGCGGCACTTCGGCGTACAGCGTGCGACTGACGAAGCCGTCCTGCTCGAGCCGCTTGAGCGTGCGTGACAGCATCTGATTCGACACATCGCCGATCGTACGGCCGAGTTCGTTGAAACGCATCGCCCCCCCGGACAGCGTCTCGAGCACGAGCAAGCTCCACTGGTCGCCGATGCGGTCGAGCACATCGCGAATCGGGCACGGCTGATCGAGTTCGACGGGTTCATCGGCGGGCGGGAACGGCATGACTGGATTCTCTTTCACGGGCAACGCAGGGTCAGCGCGGTGTGACTTGTTCACACCGCGCTGACTTCTTGTGACGGGTTCGCGGCAACTGTACCATTCGATCGGCCCGACAGCCGCGCGGATTCGCCAGTTCAACGAAGCATGACGACGGCGCGCGGCCTCTGCCGGCCCGTGTCGTCGCGATACGGCCCAGGCGGAAAACCGCTCGCGGCGGCAACGCGCCTGGATCCGCAACCAGGCACCGCAGCCCGCCGATCGCCGCGGCAGGCTCGACCCGCCGTCGCGCATCGCGCCCCCATCCACGCTCCGTCAGACAAGGAACCCGCTACATGTCATCGCTCCGCTCTCCCGTTCGCGCCGTTGCCGCGCTTGTCCTGCTGGCCGCGTCGACGGCCGCGCTGGCCGCCGGCCCGGCCACGCGCGACCTGGCCGCCGAGGAAGCCAACCGCCAGCTCGTGCTGACGTTCTACGACCGCTTCTTCAACAAACACGAAGCGGTCGAGGCCGCCGCCGTCGTCGCGAACGACTACAAGCAGCACAACCCGCACGTGCCGGACGGCAAGAAGCCGTTCGTGTCGTACTTCGTCGGCGCGTTCCAGAAGAACCCGGCATCGCGCGCGCGCATCGTGCGCAGCGCAACCGACGGCGATCTCGTCTACCTGCACGTGCATGCGACCGAGCGTCCGGGCGACCGCGGTGAAGCGGTCGTCGACATCTTCCGCGTCAAGGACGGCAAGATCGTCGAACACTGGGACGTGATCCAGCCGGTACCGGAAAAGTCCGCGAACGCGAACACGATGTTCTGACCCGCGCGGCCGCCATGTGGTGCGCCACGATGCGCACCACCCGTCGACGGACGATCGGCCGCCCACCGGGCACGCGCATGCCCCGCGGCGGCGAACTCCCCTACAATCGAGCTTCGCCGCCGCGCCGGCCTCCGTCCCGCATGACAGCACCGCCAGCCGCCGCGCCGCCGGCGCGCCGTCGCAAGCGAAGCACGGCCGGCACGGGCGGCCGTTCGCGAAGACGGTGTCAACGATGAGCCCCGCCCATATTTCCCTCAGCAATGCCGGCGACCTGGTCGCCAGCCTCGGCAGTCCGCAATTTCCCGCCCGGCTCTGGGCATGGCTGCGCGAAACCGTCGATCCGCAGTCCCATTACAGCGTCGCGACGCGCTACCGCCGCGATACGCCGTCGCAGTCCGTCGAAAGCGTCGACGTGCTGTTCTTCGCGGGCGGCGACGATCCCGACGGCACGCGCCACGCGCTCGATCTCTATACCCAGGGCGACTGGCGCACCGACACGTTGCTCCCGCATATCGAGCGCGCCACCGATTCGCAGCTCGTGTTCTCGTGCAACGAGGACATCGATACGGCAACCGAATACGGCCGCCATTTCGCGCTCGGCGAACTCGGCGAAGACTGCACGCTGCTCGGCAGCGAGCGCGACTATGTCTATGCGTTCTCGTTGTTCCGCCGGCGCGGCCAGCCGTCCTATACGCTGGCCGAGCTGGCGCTGCTGCGGCAGCTCGGCGATTTCGTGCTGCCGCTCCTGATCCAGCATGCACGGCTCGCCCGCCTGACGCCGCGTTCGGACGACGGCGCGTTGCTGCAGCGGTTCGAGCAGCGCCTGTCGGCCAGCGGCGCGACGCTGTCGCAGCGCGAACGGCTCGTATGCCGCGCGGTGCTGCAAGGCCAGCCTGTCCCGCAGATCGCCGACACCCTCGCGCTCAAGCCCAGCAGCGTGCGCACCTATCTCGGGCGGGCGCTCGCGAAGCTCGGCGTGGCGAACCGGGCCGGCCTGTTCGCGTGGTGCGTGACCGAGGAAGAACCGACGGGGGACCGCGGTCAATAGATGACACCCCCGCATCGCTGCACGCCCACTCCCCCCCGCCTTCTTTGTCGCGTTTTGTCCTCAAAACGATGACAGACAGCCGGGCGCCCCGCTCCTAGTATCTGACTCACCCGACGACCGGAACGCGTCGGATATCACGGAGACACGGCATGCCGAATACCGGATGGACGCCGGCCCGCACGGCCGCGCACGCGTCGCCCATCGATTCGCCGATCCAGACCTGGCGGCGCGATCGGCGTGACGCGCCGGCGGCGGCCGGCCTTCACCACGACGGATCGCCGCGCCTGCCGCGCCACACCGGCACCTAGCCGCCCCGCATCTCATTCCAACCCGACCGGGTTCACGCGACCGGACGCGCCGCATGGCCCGCCCGCAGGACACGTGCGCCCGTCGACCTTCCCCCATCCGGAGGAGACACATGCAACACGCCGATACCGTCTATCTGAACGGCCTGCTTTACACCGGCGACGCGCAGCGCCGCTTCGCTCAGGCGCTGGCCACCCAGGACGGCAAGATCGTCGCCGTCGGCCGCGACGACGACATCCGCCCGCTGGCCGGCCCCGCGACGCGCATCGTCGACCTGGCCGGCAGGCTGATGCTGCCGGGCCTCATCGACGGCCACGTGCACCCGCTCGAAGGCCACCAGATCCTCGGTGACTTCGACCTGTCCGGCATCAACGATCCCGACACGATCCTGCAGCGCATTCGCGCATGCGCCGATGCGACGCCGAACGAACCGTGGGTCTATCTCGGCGGCGCCAACCTGGGCGCATTCGGCGCGTATCCGACCCGCGAGCTGCTCGACCGGATCGTGCCGGACCGGCCGCTGCTCGTGGTCGGCTTCGACGTGCACAGCGGCTGCCTCAACACCAAGGGCCTCGAAGCGGCCGGCATCCACGCCGATACGCCGGACCCGGCCGGCGGCGTGTACGAGCGCGACGCGTCCGGCGCGCCGAATGGCGTCGTGCACGAAGCGGCGTTCTACCGCGTGTGCCCGATCATTCCGCAACTGAGCCCGGCCGGCTACCCGAAGTCGCTCGCGAAAGCGCACGCGATGGCGCACGGTTACGGCCTCACCGGCTGGTTCGACGCGCGCGTCGAGGAGGCCGAACTCAAGGCTTACGCCGACGCGCAGCGCGCGGGCACGCTGAAGGTGTACATGAGCGCGGGCCTCTATGCGAACCCGCGCCGCGATCCGCGCGAGCAGATCGAGCGCTTCGCCAGATGGCGTCGCGAATACACATGCGACAACCTGCGCCTGCATACGGTGAAGATCTTCGTCGACGGCGTGCCCGAATCGAAAACCGCCGCGCTGCTCGAGCCGTACGCCGGCACCGACGACTGCGGCCTCGCGCTGTGGGGCCAGGACGCGCTGAACGAGATCTGCCTGCTCGCCGACACGGCCGGCCTCGACCTGCACTTCCACACGCTCGCCGACCGCGCGGTGCGCATGACGCTCGACGCGCTCGAATACGTCCAGATTCGCAACGGCATGCGCGACCGGCGCGCGCAGCTCGCGCACCTGCAGCTCGTCGATCCGGCCGACATGAGCCGCTTCAACCGGCTCGGCGCGATCGCCAGCGTGCAGACGCTGTGGACAGCCGCGCGCGAGGAGCAACAGCAGCTCTATCGCGACCTGCTCGGCGCCGAGCGCACCGCGCGCAACTATCCGTTCCGCAGCCTGCGCAACGCGGGCGCGATGCTCGCGGCCGGCTCCGACTGGTCGGTCAGCACGATGGACCCGATGCAGATCATCCAGACCGGTGTCACGCACTTGCTGATCGACCAGCCCGACAGCCCGCCGTGGAATCCGCACGAACGCCTCGACCTGCTCACGATGCTCGAGGCTTATACGGTGAACACCGCGTATGCGCTGCGCTTCGACGACTGCACGGGTTCGCTCGAAGCGGGCAAGGACGCGAGCTTCGCGATCCTCGACCGCAATCCGTTCGCGCATCCGGTCGAGACGTTCACGCAAACCCGTGTGATCGAGACGTGCTTCCGCGGCGAAGTCGTGTATGCCGCGCCGGGCTGGGCCGACTGAAGCACGCATCCGGCGTGCCGTCAGGCGACGGCCAGCGCCAGCACCTGCTCGGTCGTCAGCACGTCGCCGAACGTGTCCGACAGCGCGGCCAGCGTCGCGCGATGGAGGTCGCGGTGCGACACCGTGCCGCCATCCGCGAGGTCGAGGTCGCGCGTCGCGCATGCGTCGTCGACGACGATCACCGCGTAGCCGAGCGGCACCGCATCACGTGCCGCGCCGGCGACGCACGCATGCGTCATCAGGCCCGTGACGATCAGCGTGTCGACACCGGCCGCCTTCAGGCGCGCATCGATGTCCGTCGTCGGGAACACGCTCACCGACGTCTTCTTCACGACCGTGTGATGCGCCGCCGGCTGCAGGTCCGCGTGAAAGCGGAAGCCGTCGCTGCCGTCGGCGAAGATCGGGCCGTCGGCCGCATCGACGTGCTGCACGTGAAACACCGGCATGCCCGCGCGGTCGGCGAACGCGATCACGCGCTGCGCGTTGCCCAGCGCGCGCGGTCCCTCCGGAATCGGCAGGCGGCCGCTGAAATATTCATTCTGGAAATCGATCACCAGCAGCGCGGTGCGGGCGGCGTCGATCGATGTCGGCGCGCTCGCGCCCGCCAGGGTACGGATGGTCGGATGTTGCATGGGTCGCTCTCTCGGTTGGCATGTCGAAGGAACGGCGCGCCGGGCCAGCCGGCGCCGCCGGACGCGGCCCGGATGCTCCCGGGACGCGAGGCGCCAGTGTCGTGCCGCGCGGCCTGGCGCGACAGCGGTGCGCGGGACAACGTCCGACAGGATCGGGCCAACGTGCAAACGGCCTACGACAGCGCGGCTGTTCGCGCGCCCGGCTGCGTGCGGCCATACGCGACCATCATCGCGAAGCTGAGCAGGAAGCCCGCGCCGCCGATCAGCAGCAGGCCGAGCTCGCCGAACACCGGCAGCAGGTTCGTGAGCGCGCCCGTCACGACCCACGCGACGGCCATCACCGAGCCCGCGACGCCGAGCGCCCAGCCTTGCCGGTCCTCGCTGACCGCATCGGAGAACGCCGTATACATCGTCGTGTACGCGACCATGTCGAAGCAGCCGACGACCATCGCGAGCGCCCACAGCACCGGCTCGTGCGGGAACAGCGCGGACAGGACCTGGCCGACGCCCGCGACGAGCAGGCCCGTCTTCGCGATGTCGACCACGCGCCACACGCGCAGCATCCGCCGCACGACGGACAGCAGGCCGAACACGAAGCACAGCCCGATCACGCCGCTGAACAGCCCGAGCCGCGCGCTCGTGTAGCCGAATCTCGCCTGCAGCACCAGCATGATGGTCTGCAGGTAGAGCCCGTAGCCGACCTGCATCAGGAAGAACACCACCGACAGGAACGCGACGTTGCGCTGGCGCGCGGCCTCCCCGATGATCCGCAGCGACAGCAGCGGATCGATGCGCGTGTCGCCGCGCGGCGCGGCAGAGTCGCGGTACGACGCCCAGGTCCAGCACGCGCAGGCCAGCGACAGTGCGGCGACCAGCACGAACGGCGTGCCGTAGTCGAACAGCGACGAAATCGTGCGATCGGACGTCACGCCGCCGAGCACGGGGCCGACGATCACGCCCGCGCTGAACGCGAGCGACATGATGCTCATGTTGTGCGCCTTGTTCTCCGGCGTGCTCAGATCGGTGATCGCCGCCTGCGCGATGCCCTGGCAGCCGGCCATCAAGCCCGTGAGCCCACGACCGGCCAGCAGCAGCGCGACGCTCGCGTGCCACGCGCCGGCCGCCATCATCGCGTAGCCGGCCGCGAGACCGAGCACGCACAGCAGCAGGATCTTGCGGCGACCGTAGCGATCCGACAGGTCGCCCATCAGCGACGAGCCGAAGAACATGCACAACGGGTAGATCCCGTAGCCGAGACCGAGGTAGAAATTGCGCGCATGCGCACCGGCGTCGGCCGGCAGGATGCCCGCGTGCGGATCGCTGAAGATCGCGGACATCATCGGATAGACGAGCCCGAAGCCCATCGCGTCGATCGCGATGGCGAGCAGGCAGGGGCCGAGCAGCTTGTAGTCGAGCCGGGACATGGCGACCTTCCGGACAGAGTGGATGATCGCCCAAGCGTAACGATGGGGCGGCGGCCACGGTAGGCCGCCGCCCGCGATGCTAAGCATCGGCAGGACCGCTACCCTGCCTGCCGCCCGCGCCGATGGGTCGCCGCCGCGGGCGGCGGGCCACGGCCGCTACTTGGCGCTCAACGGCTCGCCCTGATACTGCCGGCGCGCGAGCACGCACGGCGCGCCGTCGTGCATGAACACGCTCGCGAGCAGCCCGAACGACGCCGCGAACAGCACGTACCACGCGGGCGCGACAGGCGACCCGCTCGCGTGCGTCAGCCACGTGACGATGAACGGCGCGAAGCCGCCGAACACCATCACCGCGACGTTGTACGCGAGCGCGATGCCCGTGGAGCGCGAACGCGTCGCGAACTGCTCGGCGAGCGTGGTCGGCGCGGGCCCGTAGCAGATGCCGATGATCGTGCAGATCACGAGCTGCATCACGAGCAGGCGCCCGATGCCCGGCGCGGCAGCCAGCCATGTGAACAGCGGATACGTGACCGTCAGCAGCGCCAGCGAACCGGCGATCAGCACGGGACGCCGGCCGATGCGGTCGGACACGAGCGCCGCGAACGGGATCGTCACCGTCAGCAGCGCAACCGCCGCCATCTGCACCTTGAAGACCTGGTCGAGCGGCAGCCCGAAGGTCTTGTGCACGAACGTCGGCATGTTGACGAGCATCACGTAGAACACGGCCGTGCCGGTAATCGTCTGCCCCATCGACACCAGCACGCCGCGCAGGTTGTCGCGCAGCACGCCGGACACGCTCGCCGGCGGCTCGATGGTCGACTTGCTCGCGGCGACGAACGCCTCGGTCTCCTCCATGTGTCGGCGGATCCACAGGCCGACCGGCCCGATCAGCAGCCCGAGCGCGAACGGCACGCGCCAGCCCCAGCTATGCAGCGCCGCGTCCGACAGCGATTGCGTGGCCCACGCGCCCATCGCGGCGCCCGAGAACACCGCGAGACACTGGCCGATCAGCTGCCACGATCCGTACAGCCCGCGCCGGTTCTCCGGCGCGCTTTCCACGAGGAAAGCAGTCGCGCTCGCGTATTCGCCGCCCGTCGCGAAGCCCTGCAGCAGCCGCGCGACGACGATCAGGATGGGCGCCGCCGGGCCGATCACGGCGTACGACGGCGCGAACGTGATCAGCGCGATCGACAGCGTCATCAGGAAGATGATGAGCTGCATCGCGGCCTTGCGGCCCTTGCGGTCCGCATAAAGCCCGAGCAGGATGCCGCCTACCGGGCGCATGAAGAAACCGACGCCGAAGGTCGCAAGCGACATCAGCAGCGACGCGTACTGGCTCTCGGCGGGAAAGAACAGCCGCGCGATGATGCCGGAGAAGAAACCGTAAACGATGAAGTCGTACCACTCGAGGGTATTGCCGACGACAGCGGCAACCACCTGCCGATGCCGCGAGTTCCGACGTGAGTCGCGCATGCTTGTCTCTCCTGCAGTCTCATGGCGCCGCGCCGCATGCTTGCCGCGTTCCGTGGCACGCATGAGCGAACCGGCTGTTCGTATCGCCGGCCGGTCAGGCGCGGGCGCGGGCCCGCACCATCGGAACCTCGCGGCCTGCCCGTGCGACCGGCGTGAAACGATCATAGGGACGCCGAAAACCCGCATCAATTAATACCCGCGGCGGATGATTAGCCGGAGATTAAATGTTGCCCCGCCGGGCGCCGCCACGCGGAAACCCCGGAAATCCGCGCATTGTTGCCGCCCCGGTTCTGCGGCAGAATCGTCGGCCGCCCTTCCCGTCTCCCGCACCATGCGCAACCGCATCAACGAAGAGATCACGTTCCGCAAGCTCGAAGTGCTGCTTGCCTTCATGGAAGCGGGCAGCCTCGCGAAGGCCGCCGAGGCGCTGGGCGTGAGCACGGTCAGCGTGCACCGCGCGCTGCATACGCTGGAGGAAGGGATGCACTGCGCGCTGTTTCGCCACGAGGGGCGGAACCTGATGCCAACCGACGCCGCGCAGGTGCTCGCCGAAGTCGCGGGCGAAGTGCTCAAGACGATGACGGACGGGATCCGCTCGACGCGCGAGGCGGCCGGCTACGGCGCCGGCCAGTTGAAGATCGGTTCGCTCTACTCGCTGACGATCCGCACCGTGCCCGAAGTCGTGATCGCGTTGAAGGAGCGCCGCCCCGAGCTGCAGGCCGAGCTCGTGCTCGGCTCGAATGCCGACCTGCTCGACAAGCTCCGGCAAGGCGCGATCGACGCGACGCTGATGGCGCTGCCCGAACCGGATGCCGAGATCGAATCGATCGCGCTGTTCGAGGACGAGATGTTCTTCGCCGCGCCGATCGACTCGCCGTACGCGCGGCACGATGCCATCGATCTGTGCTCGTGCGGCGACGCGCCGTTCGTGTCGCTCGGCGAAGGCTTCGCGACGCATCATGGCTTCACGGAAGCGTTTCGTTCGGCCGGCGTCACACCGAACGTCGTGATGCGGGTGGGCGACATCTTCTCGGTGATCAACCTCGTGTCGGGCGGCGTCGGCTGCTCGCTGCTGCCCGGCCGCGTGCGCGACCTGTTCGCGCACAAGATCGCGCTCGTGCCGCTCGCCGGGCCGACGATCCGCCAGACGATCGGGCTGAGCTTCCTGCACCGGCGAGAACGCGACCCGAACCTCCTTGCGCTCGCAACCGTGTGCCGGCTGACGGTCAAGGGGCCGAACGCGCGGTAACGCGCGGATCGCCCGGCCGGAAACGCGCCTTCTCCGCTCCGCTTCGCATTCCTGCATCGTCGCGCCCTGGCGCACCCACCCACCCGCCCGCCACGCCACGATAAGCACGCGAGCTCATCCGTTTGGACGGCACGCCGCGCGCGCTTTGTTGCGATCATGGCCGTCATTCATCGCGCGGCACGCCCACGTGTGCCCGCCACGGAGACGCCATGAACGATCCCATGTTCGGCCCCATCGACCAGATCGGCTACGTGGTCGCGGATCTCGACCGCAGTATCGCGCGCTGGCGCGAACGTCACGACGTCGGACCGTGGACCGTATTCCGCAACGTGCGCCTCGACGGCTTCCATCTCGGCGAACCCGTGACGGTCGCGATGGACGTCGGGCTCGCGTATCGCGGCGATCTGCAGATCGAACTGATTCGCGTGACGAACGAGGCGCGCTCGCCGTACCGCGATGCGCACGGGCAGCCGCTCGTCGGGCTGCATCACGTCGCATGGGTCGTCGACGATCTCGACGCCGCGCTCGCGCAGCTCACGGCCCGCGGCCTGCGTGTCGTGTTCGACGCACGCAATCCGGCCACGCGCGTCGCCTATCTCGACGACGCCGACGATCCCGGCGTGCGCGTCGAAGTGATCGAAGGGGCCGGCATGCGCGACAGGATCGCGCACGGCATTGCCGAAGCCCGCGCCTGGGACGGCGCCGATCCGGTTCGCATCATCGACGCGGCGGCCGCCTCCGCGTAAGCGGCCCCGCACGCCCCTCTCACTCACAGGAGCAAGCAACATGAAACGACTCGAAGACAAGGTGGCGCTGATCACGGGCGGTGCCCGCGGTCAGGGCGAAGCGGAAGCGCGCAGGTTCGTCGCCGAAGGCGCCCGCGTGGTGATCGCCGACGTGCTCGACGAAGCCGGCCGGCGCGTCGCGGCCGAACTCGGCGACGCCGCACGTTTCCAGCATCTCGACGTGACCCGCGAAGCCGACTGGCAAGCTGCCGTCGATGCGACGCTCGCGCAGTTCGGCCGCCTCGACATCCTCGTGAATAACGCGGCGATCCTGAAGCTCGTGCCGATCGAAGCGTGCTCGCTCGACGACTATCGCAAGGTGATCGACGTGAACCAGGTCGGCTGCTGGCTCGGCATGAAGTCGGCGCTGGGCGCGCTGAAGGCGGCGGGCGGCGGCTCGATCGTCAATGTGTCGTCGACGGCCGGGATGGAAGGCGTCGCGGGCGGCAGTGCGTATGTCTCGAGCAAATTCGCGGTGCGCGGCATGACGAAGGCCGCCGCGCTCGAATTCGGCCGCTACGGCATTCGCGTGAACTCGGTGCACCCCGGTGGCATCGATACGGTGATGGCGCGCCCGCCCGAGTTCGCGGATTTCGATCCGTCGTCGATCTACAGCGGCCTGCCGATCGCGCGCATCGGCAAGCCCGATGAGGTGGCCAATCTCGTGCTGTTCCTCGCGTCAGACGAATCCGCGTATTGCACCGGGTCGGAATTCATCGTCGACGGCGGGATGCTCGCCGGCAGTTCATTCCACTGAACCGCATCCAGGTCGACGCGCGCCCGCCAACCCGGCGGGCGGTTTCGTTGGCGCTTTCGTTTGCGTTTATGCGGCGCCGTGTGGGGCGTGCAGCCGCCCCCTCTGGCAACCACACGCCCGAAAACGACAATGCCGCCGACGGCTGTCCCGCGCGGCGGCATCGTCATTGGCGGCGCTACGCACCACGCGCCGCGCTTACCCCCTCGGCTGGATCACCGTTGCGCCATTGCCGCGCGCCGCCTGCCTGCCGCCACCACGCACGAAGCGTCGCCCGTGCGGACCGTACACGCCATCCGGTTCCGGATACAACGTCAGCAGCACGAAATACAGCACGCCACCCACCAGCAGCGACACCGGCACGCTCAGATCGAGCCCGCCCGCGAGGTTGCCGAGCGGCCCGACGAACTGCCCCGGCAGGTTCACGAACGACAACCCGACGAACGCAGCCGGCAGCCACGCACCCATCGCGCGGATGTTCCACCCATGCGTGAACCAGTAGTGGCCGCCGCGCAGCCCGCGGTTGAACACCTGCAGGTCGTCGCCGAGATAGTAGCCGCGCCGCGTCACGTAGCCGATCACCATGATCGCCATCCACGGGCAGCTGAACGTATCGATCAGCGTCGAGAACGTCGCGACGCTTTCGACGAGGTTGAACCAGAAGCGGCCGACGAAGATGAACGCGATCGCAATCGTGCCGATCAGCAGCGTCGCACGCACGCGGTTCAGCAGGCGCGGGAACATGCTCGACACGTCGAGGCCGGTGCCGTACAGCGCGGTCGTGCCGGTCGACATCCCGCCGATGATCGCGATCAGGCACATCGGCAGCAGGAACCAGCGCGGCGAGATCGCGAGCAGCCCGCCGACGTAGTCGTTCGACGCGATGAACGCGGGCGCCTTCGTCGCGATGATCGTCGCGGTCGCGAGGCCGAAGAAGAACGGTACGAAGGTCGCGATCTGCGCGGCGAACACGGCGCCCATCACGCGATGCTTCGGTGTGCGCTGCGGGATGTAGCGCGCCCAGTCGCCGAGCGTCGACGCGAACGACACCGGGTTGCTCAGCGCCACCAGCACCGCGCCGACGAACGCGGCCCAGAAGCCCGCGCTGCCCTGCTGCACGGTGCCGGCATAGCTCACGTCGAACAGGGCGGCGAACGCGAACAGGCCCGCGACGAACAGCACGCTCGCGGCCCACACGGCGATCTTGTTGACCCACAGCATGAAGCGGAAGCCGTAGATGCAGACGATCAGCACGAGCACCGCGAACACCATGTACGCCGCGCCGAGCGTGAAGCCGTTGACCGGCACGCCGACCATGTCGTGCGCGCCGCCGACGAGCGCGTCGCCCGAGCTCCACACCGCGAGCGAGAAGAACGCGATCGACGTGAGCAGCGCGAGAAACGAGCCGACGATCCGGCCGTGGATGCCGAAATGCGCGCCGGACGACACCGGGTCGCTCGTCCCGTTGCGCGGGCCGAACAGGCTCATCGGCGCGAGGATGCAGGTGCCGGCGAGCACGCCGAGCACGATCGCGCAGGCACCCGCCTTGAACGACAGCCCGACCAGCACGGGAAAACTGCCGAGCACCGACGTGGAAAAGGTATTGCATCCGCCGAACAGCAACCTGAACAGATCGATCGGCCGCGCATAGCGCGATGCATCGGGAATGCGCTCGAAACCGAACGACTCGACCTGCGTAATCCTGCCTTCACTCATTTGTCTCCTACTCCTCTGGTGCGTCTGCACCGCCCTGTGCTGCGGCGATACGACACATCGTCATCGATTCGCGGCCACTCTAAACCGGATCGCGCGGCGCAAATATCACGCATTCGAGACGTTTACGACGAAGGAGAACAATGTTTCCCGGCAGGCAGGCGGGCGGCGCCCGCGCCATCCATCCGGCGCGGGCGATGCGAGGTCAGTGCGCGCCCCCCGCCGCCGGCGCACGGCAGGCGATCAGGCCCCGCTGAACGGCTTGCCGCGCCTCGATGCCGGCGAGCCAGCGCTCGACGTGCGGGTAGTCGGCCAGATCGAGATCGAGTTCAGGCGCCGTGCGCAGCCACGGAAACGCGGCGATGTCGGCGATCGAGTAGCGCGGCGACGCGAGATACGCCGATTCCGCCAAGCGGCCGTTCACGACCCCATAGAGACGCCGCGCCTCGTTCCGGTAGCGCTCGAGCGCTTGCGCATTGACTGTCTTCGATGCATGCAGGAACCACCAGAGCTGGCCGAGCATCGGCCCGATCCCGCCGATCTGGAAGTGCAGCCATTGCTGGACGGCCGTGCGCTCGGCCAGCGTGTCGGGATGCAGAACGCCCGCTTTCGCGGCGAGATAGCTCAGGATCGCGCCGGATTCGAACACGGTCAGCCCGGCGTCGTGGTCGACGATGGCCGGGATCTTGCCGTTCGGGTTGATCGCGAGAAACGCCGGGCTGCGCTGCTCGCCGGCGGAAAGATTCACGTGCACGCGGTCGTAGGCGAGCCCCGCCTCTTCCAGGTAAATGGCGACCTTGTGCCCGTTCGGCGTGTTGGCCGTATAAAACGTGAGGGGATGCGTCGAGATCATGGTGGTCCTTGTCTTCCGGTTATCGTTGCAACTACAATCGTTGCAATTGCAATCCTATGCCGGAACCGATAGACCCGGCGACATGCCAGTACTCGAAGGAGGGACATGCAGACTGCGCGATCCGGTCCGCCCGTGCGGACACCCGACACCCGCCGCGCCGCGGCGGCCTGCCTCGACAGGCTGATCACGCAGCGGCTCGCGCCGCGTGGCCGAGCGGTGTCGCCTCTCGCCGCGATGCGCGCGGCCGCCGATTGCCTCGAACGCGATGCGGCGACAGCGGAACGTGTCTGGATCGTGCGAGCCGATGCGCGGGAGCCGTCTGTAGACGCGGGAGCGCATCGCCGCATCAGCGCATGGCCGCTACGGTTTCTCGATGCCCGCAAACGGTTCGAGAAACCACTGCTGTACTTGCTGCATGCGCGCGCGACCGACCGGCTGTGGCTGGCGTCGGTCGAAACCATCGATCGCGGGATATTCATCAACGATGCCGAAACGGTCGCGTCGTCCTGGCCGAAAGGCGTGACGCCCGACGTCCCGCACTGGCTCGCCGCGAACCCCGCGTGCACGCCGTACGATCCGGCGTCGGGCCATGAGGCGATCGCGATCCTGCGCCACGCGCTACGCACGCTCTATGTCGCCGGCCAGCCGGGATTCTGTTACCTCGCGAGCCACGACGACCTCGTACCCGATGCGAAACCGCTGTCGGCCACCGCGGCCCGCGATGCGTTCTGCGGCATGGTGCTCCGGGCCAGCCGGCGCACGGCGGCCGGCGCGGCTGCGCAGATCCGGCTGTGCGGCGCGGGCAGCACGCTCGCGCAGGTGCTGGAGGCGGCCGACCTGCTGCACGACGAATGGCGCATCGACTCGACGATCTGGAGCTGCCCGAGCTACACGCAACTCGCCCGCGACGGTCATGCAGCCGACCGGTGGAACCTGCTGCATCCGCACGACGAACCGCAGATCGCGCATGTGCGCCGATGCTTCGGCGACAAGCGCACACCGGTGCTCGCGGTGACAGGCTATGCGAGGCACGTCGCCGCGCAAATCGGCGCGTTCGTCCCTGCCCGCTTCGCGGCGCTCGGCGCGGATCTGGCGGGCCCCGGCACGCGCGCGCCGAGTGCGCGCTGGATCGCCGCGGTCGCGCTTCGGCTGCTGGCCGACGACGGCCGCGTGCCGGCCGACTGGGCCGCGCAGGCGATGCAACGCTGTGCGAGCGGCTGACGCTACTTCGCGTCGGCTCCGGCGTCGCGCGCCGCGGCGGCCGCACGGTCGAGCGCGGCTGCCATCGCCGCCTGCTCCTTGCCGCCGAACTGATCGAGGAAGAGTTCCGAGACCGTCGACTGGTACACCTTCCACATCTTCCTGCGCAGCGTTCGCCCCTTGTCGGTGATGCTCGCATAGGCGGCGCGGCCGTCGTCCGCCGAACGGGCGCGCGTGACGAGCCCCTCCTGTTCGAGCCGGTCGACGAGCCGCGTGAGGTTGTAGCGCTCGATCGCGAGCACGTCGGCCAGCTCGTGCATGCGGCGCGTGCCGTCGGGCCCGCTTTCGAGCCCCCACAACGCGTCGTACCACGCATAGGCCGGCAGGCCGGCCGCCGCGAGGCGGCGCTCGATCTCGCGAATCATCGTCCGGTGTGCTCGGACGAACGAGAACCACAGATCGGGTTCGGGTGCGCTCATGTCAGGTCGTTCCTCTCGTTGAATTGCAGTTGCAATTAAATTTTACCTCGATAACAATTGCCCTCATACGATTGCAATTGCAACCATCTGCCCGCCGATCGGCGGGCGTTCCGTCGCGCGTCGCGGCGCCACGACCGTCGCCCCGCGCAGCCTTATGCTTCTGGAGACATTGCATGACCGCACCTCTCGCGCTACCCGACATCGACCCGCAGGAAACCCGCGAATGGCTCGATGCGCTCGAATCCGTGATCGCGCTCGAAGGCCGCCCGCGCGCGCACTACCTGCTCGACCGGCTTTCCGACCTCGACGCGGCGCGCCACGGCGACCTGCACGGCCGCGTGACGACTGCGTACGTGAACACGGTGCCGCGTGAACGGCAGCCGGCCTACCCGGGCGATCTTGCGCTCGAACGACGCCTGAACGCGATGATCCGCTGGAACGCGATGGTGATGGTGCTGCGCGCCGGACGGCATTCGAACGTCGGCGGGCACATCGCGACCTACCAGTCGGCCGCGGTGCTGTACGACGTCGGCTTCGATCACTTCTTCCGCGGCCGCACCGACACCTTCGACGGCGACATGGTCTACATCCAGGGCCATTCGGCGCCCGGCATCTATGGCCGCGCCTATCTGGAAGGCCGCATCACGGACGCGCAACTCGACAACTTCCGCCGCGAGACCGGCCGCGAAGCGGGACGCGACGGGCTGTCGTCGTATCCGCATCCGCGGCTGATGCCGGATTTCTGGCAATTCCCCACCGTGTCGATGGGGCTCGGGCCGCTCACGGCCGCGTATCAGGCGCGCTTCATGCGCTACCTCGAATATCGCGGGCTGAAAGCGCATCAGGGCCGCAAGGTCTGGGCATTCCTCGGCGACGGCGAGATGGATCAGCCGGAATCGCTCGCCGCGATCTCGCTCGCCGGGCGCGAACGGCTCGACAACCTGATCTTCGTCGTCAACTGCAACCTGCAGCGCCTCGACGGCCCCGTGCGCGGCAACGGCAAGGTCATCCAGGAACTCGAAGGCACGTTCCGAGCGGCGGGCTGGAACGTCATCAAGGTGATCTGGGGCGCCGGCTGGGATCGCCTGCTCGAACGCGACACGACGGGCCTGCTGCGTCAGCGCATGATGGAATGCGTCGACGGCGACTACCAGACCTTCAAGTCGCAAAGCGGCGCGTATGTGCGCGAGCATTTCTTCGGCAAGTATCCGGAACTGCTCGCGCTCGTCGCCGACCTGTCCGACGACGACATCTGGAAACTGGCACGCGGCGGCCACGATCCGGAAAAGGTGCATGCGGCCTATGCGCAGGCGATGCACGCGGACGGACGGCCGACCGTCGTGCTCGCGAAGACGGTCAAGGGCTTCGGGATGGGGGAAGCCGGCGAAGGCCAGAACGTGAACCACCAGTTGAAGAAGATGAGCGCGGATGCGGTACGCGCGTTTCGCGACCGCTTCGCGTTGCCGGTCAGCGATGCGCAGCTCGATGAACTGCCCTACCTGAAGCCGGAGCCGGGAAGCGCCGAGGCACGCTACTTCGCCGAACGCCGTGCCGCACTCGGCGGCCACGTGCCGGCCCGCTTCAGCGCCGTGGCGCCGCTGCCGGTGCCGCCGCTCGCCGCATTCGACGGTCAGCTCAAGGACAGCGGCGAGCGCGGGCTGTCGACGACGATGGCGTTCGTGCGCATCCTCGGCACGCTGCTGAAGGATCCGGCGCTCGGCAAGCTCGTCGTGCCGATCGTGCCGGACGAATCGCGCACGTTCGGGATGGAGGGCCTGTTCCGCCAGATCGGCATCCACTCGCATCTCGGCCAGCTCTATACGCCGCAGGACGCCGGCCAGCTCAGCTACTACAAGGAAGCGAAGGACGGGCAGATCCTGCAGGAAGGCATCAACGAATCGGGCGCGATCGCGTCGTGGATCGCGGCCGGCACCGCATACAGCAACCACGGCCTGCCGGCGATTCCGTTCTACATCTTCTATTCGATGTTCGGGCTGCAGCGCGTTGGCGATCTCGCGTGGGCGGCCGGCGACGCGCGTACGCGCGGCTTCCTGCTCGGCGCGACATCGGGCCGCACGACGCTGATGGGCGAAGGGTTGCAGCACGACGACGGGCACAGCCACGTGCTGTCGTCGGTGATTCCGAACTGCGTGTCGTACGACCCGACCTATGCGTACGAACTCGCGGTAATCGTGCGCGACGGGCTGCGGCGGATGTTCGCGGAGCAGGAGGATGTGTACTACTACATCACGCTGCTCAACGAGAACTATCCGCATCCGGCACTCCCGGACGGCGCGGAAGCCGGCATTCTGAAGGGGCTTTACCTGCTGCGCGAAGGCGCGTCGCACGCGGCCGATGCGCCGCAAGTGCCGCATGTGCAACTCATGGGCAGCGGCGCGATCCTGCGCGAAGTGATCGCCGCGAGCGACCTGCTCGCGCAGGACTTCGGCATATCGAGCGACGTGTGGAGCGCGACGAGCCTGAACGAACTGCGCCGCGACGGGCTTGCCGCGGAACGCTGGAACCTGCTGCATCCCGAGCAGGCGCCGCGCGTGCCGTACGTGCAGCAATGCCTCGACGGCCGCACGGGGCCGGTGGTGGTGGCGACCGACTACATGAAGATCGTCGGCGACCAGATCCGCGGGTTCGTCGACGGCCGGCGCTTCGTGTCGCTCGGCACCGACGGCTTCGGCCGCTCGGATACGCGCGACGCGCTGCGCACGTTCTTCGAGGTCGACCGGCACTTCATCGTGATCGCCGCGTTGAAGGCGCTCGCCGACGACGGCGCGATTCCGCGCGCACGCGTCGGCGAAGCCATCCGGCGCTACGGCATCGACATCGACAAGGTCGATCCGGCCAGCGTGTAATCAAGCAACGCGCGGCAGGCGGGATTGCCCCGGCCGGCCGCGCCGCCGCCCTGTCCGCGCTACTGCGCTGACTGTCGCGCGTGCGCGAGCGGGCCTTGCCGCGGGCCCTGCCCCGTTCCCGACGGCCAGCCGCCCGCCAGCGCCTTGTACAACGCCACCGTCGACGACGCGCTGCGCATCTGCCCGTCGGCCGCCGCATCCTGCGCCTGCAGCAGCGTGCGTTGCGCGTCGAGCACCTCGTAGTAGTCGATCGCGCCCGCCGAAAATCGCGCCTGCGCCAGTTGCGCGGCGCGTGCGCTGTCGGCCGCGGCCTGCACGAGATGGCCCGTCTCGTCACGCGTGCGGGCGGCGCGCAGCAGCGCGTTCTCCGTTTCCTCCAGCGCCCCGAGCACGGTCTGCCGGTACTGCGCGAGCTGCCCGGCCGCTTCCGCATCGCTCGCGGCGATCCGGGCACGCACGCGGCCGACGTCGAGGAACGACCAGTCGATGCCGAGCGCGATCAGGTTCGTGTCGCTGCCCGCGCGGAAGAATCCGTAGCTGCTCGTCGCACTGCCGAGCAGCCCCGACAGCGTGAAGCGCGGGAACAGGTCGGCCGTCGCGACGCCGACGCGTGCGGTCGCCGCGTGCAGCCGAGCCTCGGCGGCCGCGACGTCGGGCCGCCGCCGCAGCAGGTCGCCCGGCGTGCCGGGATCGATATCGGCGGCCAGCGCCGGCAGCGGCACCGGTGTGCCCGCCGACGCGGCGGCCTTCGGCAGATCGAAGCGGCCGATCAGCGCGTCCGGCGTCTGCCCGGTCAACACCGCGAGCCGGTGCTCGTCGACGCCGATCGCCGCTTCGTACACGGCAATCCGCGACGTCGTCGATTCGTACTGCGCGCGCGCCCGCGCCGCATCGAGTTCGGAGCCTCTCCCCGCGCCCACGCGCGCATTGATCAGCGCGAGCGTCTGCCTCTGGTTGTCGGCGTTCTCGCGCGCGATCCGCAGCCGCTCCTGCGACCCGCGCAGTTCGACGTACGTGCTTGCCACCTCGCCGGCGATCGCGACGCGCACCGCGCGCACGTCCGCCGCGCTGGCGGCCGCTTCCGCACGCTGCGACTCGATCGAACGCCGCACGCGGCCGAACAGGTCGAGCTCCCACGCCGCATTGATCCCGACGCTGGACGTCGGCGTATCGCGCTGGCTGCGCGGCGCGCCGAACGCCTGGTCCTTGCTCATCAGCTGATGGCCGATCTGCCCGCTCGCGGTGATCGTCGGGTAGCGATCGAACGTGGCCTGTGACAGCAGCGCATTCGATGCGTCGTAGCGCGACACGGCAACCTGCAGGTCCTGGTTCGCCGCGAGCGCCGCGTCGATCAGCTGCGTCAGCGCCGGATCGCCGAAGCCGCGCCAGAACGCGGCATCGGCATCGGCCGATGCGTCGGGCGGCGCATCCGGCGCCGTACCGGACGACTCCGCCGGATGCGCATCGCGCGCGAACCGCGCGGCCGTGGCCGTATCGGGCCGCTTGAAATCGGGGCCGACCGCGCACGCGGCGAGCGTCACCGACATCGCGAGCGCGGAAAGACGGTAAGCGGCGCTCATCGGTTTTCTCCTTCGAGGGTGCCGTGGTGCTCGCTCCACACGGCCGGCGTGCCGCCCGCGAGCTTGCGGATCGCCACATAGAACACGGGCGTCAGGAACAGCCCGAACAGCGTGACGCCCAGCATCCCCGCGAACACGGTGATGCCGGTGGCCGCGCGCACTTCGCTGCCCGCGCCGCCGCCGATCAGCAGCGGCACCGAGCCCGCGATGAACGCGACCGACGTCATCACGATCGGGCGCAGCCGTAGCTTGCACGCTTCGAGCGCGGCGTCGATCGCGCCCTTGCCCTGGATTTCGAGCTCGCGCGCGAACTCGACGATCAGGATCGCGTTCTTGCACGCCAGCCCCATCAGCACGACGAGGCCGACCTGCACGAACACGTTGTTGTCGCCGCCGGACAGCCACACGCCGAACAGCGCGGCGCAGATGCATACGGGCACGATCAGGATCACCGCGAGCGGCAGCGTCCAGCTCTCGTACAGCGACGCGAGCACGAGGAACACGAGCATCACCGCGAGCGGGAACACGACGATCGCCGCGTTGCTCTGCGTGACCTGCTGGTAGCTGAGGTCGGTCCATTCGAGCGTGATGCCCGGCGGCAGCACGTCCTTCGCGATCTGCTGCAGCTTCTCGATCGCCTGCGACGACGACATCACCTTCGGATCGGCGTCGCCGATCAGGTTCGCGGCCGGATAGCCGTTGTAGCGCACGACCGGGTCGGGCCCGTACGCGGGCGCCACCGTCACCATCGAGCCGATCGGCACCATCTCGCCCTTCGCGTTGCGCGTGCGCAGGTTCGCGATGTCGGCGGCCGTCTGCCGGTGCCCGGCATCCGCCTGCGCCATCACGCGGTACACGCGGCCGAACAGGTTGAAGTCGTTCACGTACATCGAGCCGAGATAGACCTGCAGCGTGCTGAACAGGTCGGTCAGCGCGACACCCTGCGCCTTCGCCTTCAACCGGTCGACCTTCACCTCGAGCTGCGGGATGTTCGCCTGGTACGAGCTGACCGGGTAGCTCATCCCCGGCGTCTTCGCGACCGCGCCCTGGAACGCGGTGAGCGCATTCTGCAACGCGCCGTAGCCGAGCCCGCCGCGATCCTCCAGATACAGCGAATAGCCCGAGCCGTTGCCGAGGCCCTGGATCGGCGGCGGCATCAGCGCATAGGTGATGCCGCCGCCGATGGCCGCGAAGCGCGCGTTCAGCTCCGCGTTGATCTGCGCGGCGCTGCGGTGGCGCTGGTCGAACGGCTTCAGGATCACGTACGAGTTCGTGATGTTCGGCGTGTTCACGCCCTGCAGCGCATTCAGCCCGGCAAACGCCGGCATCATTTCGACACCGTCGGTGCCGAGTGCGATCTTCGTCATCTGCTCGGTCACCTCGCTGGTGCGCGCGAGCGACGCGCCTTCCGGCAGCTTCGCGCCCGCGAACAGGTACAGCTTGTCCTGCACGGGGATGAAGCCGCCCGGCACCGCGTTGAGCAGCAGCGCGGTGGCCGCGAGCAGCGCCGCATAGACCGCGAACACCACGCCGCGCCGCTTCAGCGTGCGGCCGACGAAGCCGTGATAGCGATCGGAACTGCGGTCGAAGAAGCGGTTGAACGGGCGGAACAGCCAGCCGAACGCGCGGTCGAGCCCGCGCGTGAGCGCATCCTTGGGCCCATCGTGCGGACGCAGCAGCTTCGCGGCGAGCGCGGGCGACAGCGTCAGCGAGTTGATCGCGGAGATCACCGTCGAGATCGCGATCGTCACCGCGAACTGCCGGTAGAACTGCCCCGTGACGCCGGACATGAACGCCATCGGCACGAACACCGCGCACAGCACGAGCGCGATCGCGACGATCGGCCCCGACACCTCGCGCATCGCCTGGTGCGCGGCGTCGCGCGGGCTCAGGCCCTGCGCGATGTTGCGCTCGACGTTCTCGACGACCACGATCGCATCGTCGACGACGATCCCGATCGCCAGTACCAGCCCGAACAACGTCAGCGTGTTGATCGAATAGCCGAGCAGATAGAGCCACGCGAACGTGCCGACCACCGACACGGGCACCGCGACGAGCGGAATGATCGACGCGCGCCACGTCTGCAGGAACAGGATCACGACGAGCACGACCAGCACGACGGCCTCGATCAGCGTGTGCTGCACCGCGCGGATCGATTCGCGCACGAATACCGTCGGATCCCACACGGGCCGGTACGCGACGCCGGGCGGGAAGCGCTTCGCCAGTTCGTCGAACTTCGCATACACGGCCTTCGCGACCTCGAGCGCGTTCGCGCCCGGCGACAGGAAGATGCCGACCACCGCCGATGGCTTGTCGTTGAAATACGAGCGCAGCGTGTAATCGCCCGCGCCGAGCTCGACGCGCGCGACATCCGACAGCTTCACGACCTGCCCGTCGTCGCCGGTGCGCAGCACGATGTCGCCGAACTCCTGCGCCGTGCGCAACCGGCCGCGCACGTTGATCGACAGCAGGAAGTCGTTCTTCTTCGGCGACGGCTCCGCGCCGAGCTGGCCGGCCGACACCTGCACGTTCTGTTCGCGCACGGCGGCAATCACGTCGCTCGCGGTCAGCCCGCGCGACGCGAGCCGGTTCGGGTCGAGCCACAGCCGCATCGCATAGTCGCCGGAACCGGACAGGCCGACGTCGCCGACACCCGTGAGCCGCGACAGCTCATCCTTCACGTGCAGCGTCAGGTAGTTGCGCAGGTACAGCGAATCGCGGCTGTTGTCCGGCGAATAGAGGCTCACGTACATCAGCGGCGTGGGCGACTGCTTCTGCGTGGTCACGCCGTACTGGCGTACCTCGTCGGGCAGGCGCGACAGCGCCTGGCTCACGCGGTTCTGCACGCGCACGGCGGCCGTGTCGGGATCGACGCCCTGCAGGAACGTGACGACCACCTGCAGGCTGCCGTCCGAACCGGCGACCGACTTCATGTACATGATGCCTTCGACGCCGTTGATCGCCTCTTCCAGCGGTTCGGCGACCGATTCGGCGATTTCCTTCGGGTTCGCACCCGGGTACGTCGCCCGCACGACGACGCTCGGCGGCACGACTTCCGGGTATTCGCCGGCGGGCAGCATCGGGATCGAGATCAGGCCGATCGCGAAGATGACGATCGACAGCACGACCGCGAAGATCGGCCGGTCGATGAAGAATCGGGAGAAATCCATTGCATGTCTCCCGTTACTGCGCGGCCGGCGGCGCGCCGGCATCGGCGACGGCCTGCGGGCCGTTGCCCGGGCCGTTGCCTTCGCCATTGCCGGCACCGGCGTCGGCGTCGGCGCGGGCGGGCAGCGTCTTCGGCTTCACCTGCGCGCCCGGATAGTAGATCCGCTGCATCCCGTCGACGACCACGCGGTCGCCCGCCTGGATCCCCTTCTCGATGATCCGCTCGCCCTCCACGCCGCGGCCGATCGTCACGTCGCGGCGCAGCGCCTTGTCGCCGGGCCCGATCACATACACGTACTTGCGGTCCTGGTCGGTGAGCACGGCCTTGTCGTCGACGAGCAGCGCATCCTGGTCGCGGCCGCTGACGAGCTGCACGCGCGCATACAGGCCCGGCGTAAACGTACGGTCCGCATTCGGCAGCCGCACGCGCGCGCGGATCGTGCCGGTCTGCGGGTCGAGCCGGTTGTCGAGGAAGTCGACGGTGCCCGCATGCGGGAAGCCCGTCTCGTTCGCGAGGCCCACGCGCACCGGATCGGCGCCGATCGCGCGATGTTTCGGATCGGCGCGCCGCGCGTTGTAGCGCAGGTAGCTCTGCTCGTCGCAGTCGAAATACACGTAGACTGGGTTCTGCGATACGACGGTCGTCAGCAGCGTGTCGTCCGCGCGCGCCAGGTTGCCGACGGTGGCGACCGCGCGGCCGACGCGGCCCGCGATCGGCGCGCGCACTTCGGTGAAACCGAGATTGAGCTTCGCATCGGCGACGGCCGCGTCGGCCGCCTGCAGGTCCGCACGCGCCTGCTCGGCGGTGGCGCGCGCGTTGTCGAGTTCTTCCTGCGACGTCGCATGCGCATCGATCAGCGTCTGCACGCGCTTGAGCTGCACGTTCGCGAGGCTCGCGGCCGCCCGGGCCCGCTGCAGCTGCGCATTGGCGCGATCGAGCGCGATCCGGTACGGGCGCGGGTCGATCTCGAACAGCAGCGCACCCTGCGCGACCAGGTCGCCTTCCTTGTAGGCGACGCGCTGCAGATAGCCGCTCACGCGCGGCCGCAGTTCGACCGCGTCGACCGCTTCGACGCGTCCGTTGAATTCGTCCGCGAGGCGGATCGTGCGGGGTGCGATGGTGGCGACGCCGACTTCGGGAAGGGATTGGGCCGACGATGCGCCTTTGCCGTCGTGACAGCCCGACAACGCCAGCAGCAGTGCACAGGCCACGCCCAAAGGCGACGTCCTGCGTAGGGATAAGGAGAGCATGATGCCTCGCGACGGGTTAAACTGCCGCGTAGCATAAAAGTTGAAGTTAACTTCAAGTCAAGCTTTCCCGGAGGGGCGACATGGGTATCCAGGAAACACCGCAATGGCCGCTGATGTCGATCCGCGAAGTGGCCGCGCGCAGCGGCGTGCCGGCGTCGACACTGCGGTTCTACGAGACGCGCGGGCTCATCAAGTCGCACCGCAACGGCTCGAGCCATCGCCACTATTCGCGCGCGGTGCTGCGGCTGATCGCGTTCATCGTGTTCGCGCAGAAGATCGGCTATTCGCTCGACGAGATCGCCGAGCAACTCGTCAGCCTTCCCGAGGACACCGCGCCGAGCAACAAGGACTGGCAGCGTCTGTCGCGCGGCTGGAAGCAGCGCGTCGCGAGCCGGATCGAGGAGTTGCAGCGCCTGTACATCAACCTCGACGAATGCATCGGCTGCGGCTGCCTGTCGCTGAAGCGCTGCAAGCTGACCAACCCGGAGGATCGTGCGGGCCGCAACGGGCCCGGCGCGCGGCGCTGGCTCGGCGACAAGCCGCCCACGGATATCGAATGACCGGCAGGCCGGACGGGGCGCGCTGATGCCGCGCCTGTTCGTGCCGATGCAGCCGCAAGGCATTACGTTCTGCGAACTGAAGGATGCGGGCAGCCCGCTCGCGTACGAGCTGGCGATCGCGTACCGGACGCCCTCGCCGCTCGTCGATGCGTTGCGCGGGACCGCACGAAGCGCGGTGCGCGAACTGGGGCTGGTGCTGGCGACGTGACCGCGCGCGTCACGCGCGCCGTGCTCAGCCGCCGACGACGTTGAACGCGATGTCCACCACGGCCTGCCGGAACGCGTCCTGCCGCGTGGGCAGCGACGTGTACTCCAGCATCATGTGACTGTACGACACGGTCGTGCCGATCGCGCTCGCGATCATGAAGAACAGCACCGTCGGCTCGACCGGGCGGATCACCCCGGCCTCTACCGCCTCCGACAGCAACGGGAACATCACGTCGTAATACGGGCGCACGAGCCGCTCCTGCAACCGGTCGAGCCGCCCGCCCTCCTCGGTCGCCGCGGTCGAGAAAAACATGCCCAGGTCGGGCTCGTCGAACTCGTGCTCGACGCACAGCTCGATCGCGCGCCGCACACGCTCGCGATGTGGTAACGACGACGTACGCAGCGCGCGCATTGCGTCGAACATCGGCTCGGCCAACTCCGCGATCTGCTCGACGACCGCCAGCCACAACGTTTCCTTCGTGCCGAAATGGTGCGCGATCAGCGCCGCATCGACACCCAGCTCGCGCGCGACTTCGCGCACGCTCGTGGCGTCGTAGCCACGCTTCGCGAACGTGCGACGCGCGGCCCGCAATATCACGTCCGGCCCCACGGACGCCCCGGCCAGCGGCCGCCCTCGCATACGCCGCCTGGCCGGCGCGCGCTCAGTGACTTCAGCCACGTTCTCCTGCTCTCCTTGAATGATTCGAATACCCCTGTTCCGGCCCCGCTCGAGCGACGCCGGACACCGGGTGACCCGCCCCGCTCCGTTGACACGCGAAGCCGGGAAGCGCTAGGATCATACCTTATTCATCACGTGATGATTTATCCATGACAACCCCTACACGCATCGTCATCGTCGGTGGCGGGATCGCCGGCCTGCAGCTCGCCACCCGCCTGGGCGAGCGCCTCGGCCGGTCCGGGCGCGCCCAGGTGACCGTCGTCGACCGCAGCCCGACCCACATCTGGAAGCCGATGCTGCACACGATCGCGGCCGGCACGCGCGACGTGCAGCAGCAACAGGTGATCTTCCTTGCCCATGCACGTGATCACGGTTACGCGTACCAGCCCGGCGAACTGACGGGGCTCGATCGCGCACGCCGCCGCGTGCAGCTCGGCGAGATCCGCTCGCAGGACGGCGAACTCGTGCTCGACGCACGCGAACTCGAATACGACGTGCTGATCTTCGCGCTCGGCAGCCAGGCCAACGATTTCGGCGTGCCGGGCGTGCGCGAGCACTGCTACTTCATCGACAGCCAGAAGCAGGCCGAGACCTTCAACGAGGCGTTGCGGATGCGCGTATTTCGCAGCATCGCGCGCGACGAGCCGTTCCGCGTCGCGATCGTCGGCGCCGGCGCGACCGGCGTGGAACTCGCGGCGGAGCTGAGCCGCTTGCTGGAAGTGGCGCAGGCGTACGGCGACGCGACGGTGCGCGAGCGGCTGCAGCTCACGCTGCTCGAGAGCGGCCCGCGCATCCTCGCCGCGTTTCCGCCGCGGATTTCCGCGTCGGCGCAGCGGCGGCTCGAACAGATCGGCTTTCATGTGCTGACGTCCACCCGTGTCACGTCGGCCGACGCAAACGGCTTTCACTACGGCGACGGTTCGTTTGCGGAAGCGGACCTGATGGTGTGGGCAGCCGGCGTGAAGGCGCCCGATTTCATGCAGGCGCTCGACGGGCTCGACACGAATCGCGCGAACCAGATCGTCGTCGGGCCGACGCTGCAGGCCACCGGCGACGAACACGTGTTCGCGATCGGCGACTGCGCGAGCCTGCTGCCCGACGGCCACGAACGGCCGCTGCCGCCCACCGCGCAAGTCGCGACGCAGCAGGCCGAGCATCTCGCGAAGCACCTGCCCGCGTGGCTCGACGGCAAGCCGATTCCGCCGTTCGCGTTCCACGATTTCGGCGCGCTCGTGTCGATCAGCGACTACGACGCGTTCGGCACGCTCGGGCAGTTCGGGTTCTTTCGCGGCGGCTTCATCCAGGGGCGTTTCGCGCAGTTCAGCCACCTGATGCTCTACCGGCGGCACCAGCAGGCGCTGCACGGCTTCTCCAAGGCGACCCTGCTGTGGATCGCCGAACGGATCAACGGCTGCGTGCAGCCGCGCATCCGCCTGTCGTGATACCGCACGTGGCGGTGTCGCATAACGTTTCGAGGAAAACCGACATGAACAACCGTTTAGCGCCCTGGCTCATGACCGTTGCCGCGATCAGCAGCTTCGACATGCCGTCCGTCTCGTGGGGGGCGCCGCGGCGGCGCAGCGTCACGCGCGACCGGCTGCCGTCGTGGGACGCGACGAGCAAGCCGTCCATCAGCGTGCTCGAGCGGCCCACGGCCGACACCGTGATGATTTCATGGCGCGACGCATGCACCGGGCACTACGGTTATCAGAAGTGGCGGCTGTTCACCACGCGCAAGCGCGGCATGTGTGCGCTGTCGGGGCAGCCGATCGAGATCGGCGACAGCGTCTATGCGCCGCAATTGCTCGGCTCGACGCCAGGCAACGCCGCCGCGATGGTGCTGGCCGCGTGCATCGACGCGGCCCGCCCCGCCGAGGCCGCCTGACAGCCCGGCATTCGACCCGGGGCCCCGCTTCAGGCAGGGGTGACGCGATCCGAATCGCGAACCGCCTCGTTCATGCGTGCTTCGGCTTCCGCATCCAGCCGCGCCGCATTCGCTTCGGCTTCCGCTTCCGGCATCAGCTCGCCTTCCCATTTCGCGACCACCGCGCTGGCGATCGAGTTGCCCACCGCGTTCGTGGCCGAACGGCCCATGTCGAGGAACGTGTCGACGCCCAGAATCAGCAGCAGCCCGGCTTCCGGGATGTTGAACTGGTGCAGCGTCGCGGCGATCACGACGAGCGACGCACGCGGCACGCCGGCCATGCCTTTCGACGTCAGCATCAGGATCAGCAGCATCGTGACCTGGGTGCCGAGCGACAGGTGAATGCCGTAGGCCTGCGCGATGAACAGCGATGCGAACGTGCAGTACATCATCGAGCCGTCGAGGTTGAACGAATACCCCATCGGCATCACGAAGCTCGAGATCTTGCGACGCACGCCGAAACGGTCGAGCGCATCGAGGATCTTCGGATACGCGGCTTCCGAGCTCGCGGTCGCGAACGACAGCATGAACGCTTCCTTGATCAGCACCAGCAGCTTGAACACGCGGCGGCCGAGGAACAGCAGGCCAGCAGCGACGAGCGTGCCCCACAGCAGGAACAGGCTCAGGTAGAAGTCGCCCATGAACACCGCGAACTTCAGCAGGATCGACAGCCCGTTGACCGCGACGGTCGACGCCATCGCCGCCAGCACCGCGAGCGGCGCGAGCTTCATCACGTAGCCGGTGATCTTGAGCATCACATGTGCGAGCTGGTCGATCGCCGCGACGAGAATCTTGCCGCGTTCGCCGAGCGACGCGAGCGCCACGCCGAAGAACATCGAGAACACGACGATCTGCAGGATCTCGTTGTTCGCCATCGCCTCGGCGATCGATTTCGGCACCATGTGGCCGACGAAATCCTTCAGCGTGAACTTGGACGTCGCCAGATGCGCGGACGCGCCGATATCCGGCAGCGGCAAACCGAGGTTCTCGCCCGGGCGCAGCAGGTTCGCCATCAGCAGGCCGAGCAGCAGCGAGATCAGCGACGCGGTGACGAACCAGCCGAGCGCCTTCACGAACACGCGGCCCACCGACGACGCGTCGCCCATGTGCGCGATGCCGACGACCAGCGTCGAGAACACCAGCGGGCCGATCACCATCTTGATCAGCCGCAGGAACACGTCGGACACCAGCGAGATGTAGCCGGCGATTTCCGCCGCCGACTGTTTGTCCGGCAGCTGCGTGTAGATCATGTAGCCGATCAGGATGCCGGCCGCCATCGCCAGCAGGATCCAGCCTGCCGCGGACATTCGTTTGTTCATATCGGAATTGGACGCACGGGAAGAAGTTGACGGATGAAAGGCGCGCATTCCTGTGCCGTGCCAGGGTGCGCGCGTGGCGAGCCGGTCGTGCCCGGTGTATCGGGCACGGTCGCCGGCGCGGGTCGGCTCGCGGATCTCCACGAACCGACGTGCTGCCGCCGCAACGGCATTCGCGCGAGGGCGAGCGCCGTTGCGGAGCAGCGATTCAGCATGATGCGATCAGGTCGGCTCGGGTCAGTAACCGATTGCCGAGCCGGCCGGACGGCGCGGGTCGTTGTAGCCGTAGATGAGGCCGACCCGCACGTTCCCGGACACCGACGAATCGTTCCCGGAACTCTGGCGGCTCGCCGCTTCGGTGCCCGGCAGGCCGACCATGATCAGCTCGGCGGCGCCCCACGGCGTCTGCTCGACCATCTTGTAGCCCATGTTGCGCAGGATCGCGAGCGTGTCGGGCGACAGCCCGTAGGTTTCGTAATAGACCTCGTCGGGCAGCCACTGGTGGTGGATGCGCGGCGCGGTGACCGCGTCCTGCGGCGTCATCCCGTAGTCGATCACGTTCAGCACCGTCTGCAGCGTGATCGTGATGATGCGCGAGCCGCCCGGCGAGCCGACCACCATGAACACCTTGCCGTCCTTCTTCACGATGGTCGGCGCCATCGACGACAGCGGACGCTTGCCCGGCGCGATCGAGTTGCGCGTGCCCTGCACGAGGCCGAACAGGTTCTGCGCGCCGACCTTCACGGTGAAGTCGTCCATCTCGTCGTTCAGGAAGAAGCCCGTGCCCGGCGCGATGACCACGGCGCCGAAGCGGCCGTTGACCGTGTAGGTCGTCGATACCGCGTTGCCGTCCTTGTCGATGATCGAATAGTGGGTCGTCTCCGGCTTCTCGTGCACGCCGACGCCCGGCTGCACGTCGACCGACGGCGTCGCCGTATCCGAATGGATGCTCTTGCGGATCTGCGCCGCGTAGTCCTTGCTCGTCAGCTTCGCGACCGGGTTGTCGATGAAGTTCGGGTCGCCGAGCAGCGTGTTGCGATCTTCGTATGCGTGGCGCATCGCTTCGGTCATGTAATGCACCGCCGCGGCCGAATGGTAGCCAAGCTTGCGCATGTCATACCCTTCGAGGATGTTCAGCGTCTCGCACATCGTCACGCCGCCCGAGCTCGGCGGCGGGGCCGACACGAACTCGTAGCCGCGATACGTGCACGTCAGCGGCGCCATGTCCTGCGCACGGTACGACGCGAAATCGGCCGCCGTGATCAGGCCGCCGCCCTTCCTGGCCGCCGCCTCGACGATCTTCGGGATCTCACCGTGATAGAACGCGTCGGGGCCCTGCTCCGCGATGCGCTCGAGCGTGCGGGCCAGATCCTTCTGCACCAGGCGGTCGCCCGGCTGCAGCGGCGTGCCGTCCGGACGCAGGAAGATGCGGGCCGCATCCGGATCCTTCTTGAAACGGTCGATCGTCGTGTCGAGGATGTCCGTATCGCCGCGCGTCAGCACGAAGCCGTCGCGCGCGAGGCGGATCGCCGGCGCCATGACCTGCTTGCGCGTCAGCTTGCCGTACTTGCGCTGCGCGAGGTCAAGGCCGGCAACCGTGCCCGGCACGCCCACCGCACGATAGCCGTACAGGCTGTCGTCGGGAATGACGTTGCCCTTCGCGTCGAGATACATGTTCGCGGAAGCCGCAGCCGGTGCGGTTTCGCGGAAATTGATGAAGCGGTCGCGGCCGTCGGCCAGGTGGACGGTCATGAAACCGCCGCCGCCGATGTTGCCGCAGCATGGATTGGTCACGGCCTGCGCATAACCGACCGCCACCGCGGCGTCCACCGCGTTGCCGCCTTCCTTCAGGATGTCGACGCCGATTTGCGACGCGAAGTGCTGCGACGAAACGACCATGCCGTTCTTCGCTTCGACCGCGGGGTCCGACGCGGCGAACGCGCACACGCTCATGGCCGACAACAGGGTGAGTACTACGAGCCGCCTCATGACGGGATCCTCCAGACAAATGAACCGTGGCATACCGGAATGCGACGTCGCACCGGGTGTGTCGACGCGTCAATCACGCTTGTAATAAACAATACATTCCAGCGAGGCCGCGATCATAGCACTCGCTTTTTTACACCAAAACCTAGGGTTATCACCGAACAAAGAACGAATATCCGCAGATATGGGTCGTTTGCCAATGTTTGTTTTATTACAATAATGAATGAGCCGGTCCACCGAGCGATGCGTCCCTCTAATTTCGGAGCGTGCACGGCCCGCCTGACGTCGATCGGCTAACATGCGTGGAGTCGCCGGCAGACACCCGTCTGCCGTTTGTTATTTGGATACGAGAGTTGGAGTGCCCGATGGGGACGAGCATCAGGGCGTTGCTGCTATCCCAGATGGATAGCTTCACGCCGTCGGAACAGAAGGTCGCGCAAGCGTTGCTGGACCGTTACCCGAGCCTCGGGCTGGGGCCGATTGCGAGCTTCGCCAAACAGGCGGAAGTGAGCGATCCGACCGTGTTTCGCTTCGTCGTCCGGATCGGCTTTCCGAATTACTCGTCATTCCAGCAGGCGCTGTACGGCGAGATCGACACGGCGATGAATTCGCCGCTCGCGCGGATGGATGCGTTCCACTCGCCCGCGGGCATGCGCGACAGTCATTCGGCAATCTTCCAACGGCTGTCCGAGTCGCTGGCCGCGACGATCGAAGGGCTCGATGCGGCGGCGTTCGACGCCGCGGTGGCCCTGCTGGCCAATCCGGAAGCGCGTGTCTTTTGCGGCGGCGGGCGTTACACGGCGCCGCTCGCGTCGCTGTTTTCGTTCACCCTCGCCTACGCGCGGCCACATGTTCAGTATGTCGAACCGAATGTGAACCTCGCGTCGGTTGCGCTGGCGGACATGGGGGCCGGTGACGTGCTCGTTATTTTCGATTTTCGCCGTTATCAGCGGGACAGCATCCGGTTTGCGCAGGCCGCTCACCAACTCGGCACACGCGTGCTGCTGATCACGGACGAATGGCACTCGCCGATCGGCGAATTTGCGGAGATCGTGCTGCGGATTCGCGGGCAGCCGTTTGCGATGCTTCAGACGAACGTCCCGGCGCTCGCGCTCGCCGAGGCGCTCGTGATCGGTGTGACAAACCAGCTGCCGGAGATGGCAAGGCAGCGGATGGAGAAGATCGAGCATCTCAACACGGGCGGCATCGAACAGGACACCAACCAGCGCGATTTGCCCGAATGACGACGACTCGCCATTCGGGCGCGGGCTTCAGCTCTCGACATCCTCGAGACTGAACACCTCCGTCTTGTCGTTGTACGAGAACACTTCCCCGTAACGGCCCCAGTCGATCACCGCATCGAGCGTTTCCTCGGCCGCTTCGTCCGACAGGAAATCCTCCAGCTCCTGCTCGAACCGCACGCGCGGCGCCCGATGGCCCGGGCGCTCGTTCAACACCTTCCGAATCCGCGCAGCAAGCGGCACGTGCTTCAGCAAATGATCCGCGAACATCAGCTTGCGTTCCTGCGTGCCGAATTCCGCGAACACGCGCGCTGGCGGCGTGAGGAACACGTCCCCTTCCCGCACGTCCGCGAAGCCGAGGTGCTGCAGCACTTCGGCGATCGGGAACAGTTCGTCAACTTCCAGATGCAGCGTGCGCGCGATTTCCGGCATGTCCGCGCGGCCATGGTACGGCGCCATCGCGAGCGTCTCGATCAGGCCGGCCATCAGGTTGGTCGACACGCGCGGCATCCAGCTGCCGAGCTCCAGCCCCTTCTTCGTCGCCTCGTTGGTCTGGCGGGCCGTCATCTTCGCGTAGATGTCGTCGACGAGCTTGCGGAAATCGGTGTCGAGCCGGTTGCGCGGATGCTTGAACGGCACCTTGATCTCGGCGATCACACGGCCCGGGTTCGACGACAGCACGAGGATCCGGTCGCACATGAACACCGCTTCCTCGATGTTGTGCGTGACGATCAGCACCGACTTGATCGGCATCCGGCCTTGCGTCCACAGATCGAGCAGGTCGGTACGCAGCGTCTCTGCCGTCAGCACGTCGAGCGCGGAGAACGGCTCGTCCATCAGCAGGATCGTCGGGTCGACGACGAGCGCACGTGCAAAGCCGACGCGCTGGCGCATCCCGCCCGACAGCTCGCGCGGGTACGCGTTCTCGAAGCCGTCGAGACCGATCAGGTCGATCGCGGCCAGCGCGCGCTCGCGCCGCTCGCGTGCGCCGACGCCGAGCGCCTCGAGGCCGGCTTCCACGTTCTGCAGCACGGTGAGCCATGGGAACAGCGCGAAAGTCTGGAACACCATCGCGACGCCTTCGGCCGGGCCGCGCAGCGGCTGGCCGAGATAGGTCACCTCGCCGCCGGTCGGCTCGATCAGCCCGGCGATGATGCGCAGCAGCGTCGACTTGCCCGAGCCGGAACGGCCGAGCAGCCCGACGATCTCGCCTTCGCGCAGCGACAGGTTCGCATCGTCGAGCACGAGCAATTCGCCCTGCGACTTGTTGAAGCCGCGGTTCACGTGCTCGACGCGCAGGATTTCGTCACCGAGACGCGGCGGCTGCAGCGGCTGGGACGTCTTGGCGGGGGCGTTGATAACGGTCGAATTTTGCATCGCGCTTACTCTCAATCGAGACGGAGCCGGGATTCCGCATAGGCGTACATCGGACGCCACAGCAGACGGTTGAACAAGGTAACGAACAGGGACATCACGGCGATGCCCAGGATGATCTTCGGGAAATCGCCGGCGGCGGTCGTCTGCGCGATATACGAGCCAAGGCCGTGCGCGACGACCTTCGTGTCGCCCCACTGCACGAACTCGGACACGATGCTCGCGTTCCACGCGCCGCCCGATGCGGTGATGGCACCCGTCACGTAGTACGGGAAGATGCCGGGCAGGATCGCCTGCCGCCACCACTGCCAGCCGCGGATGCGGAAATTCTTCGTCGCCTCCTTGTAGTCGTTCGGATAGGACATCGCGCCGGCGATCACGTTGAAGAGGATGTACCACTGCGTGCCGAGCACGATCAGCGGCGACAGCCAGATGTCCGCGTTCAGGTGGAAGTGGACGATCACGATCACGAACACCGGGAACAGCAGGTTCGCCGGGAACGCGGCGAGGAACTGCGCGAGCGGCTGGATCTTCTCGGCCAGCGCGGGGCGCAGCCCGATCAGCACGCCGAGCGGCACCCAGATCACCGATGCGATCGCGATCAGCACCAGCACGCGCAGCAGCGTGATGAGCCCGAGCACGAGCACGTGCCCGACTTCGCCCATCGTCACGCCGGTCGCGACGAACGTGACGACGCGCCATACGACGTACGCCGTCAGCAGGATCACGAACGCGCCCCACACGATGTCGCCGATGCGCGACGCGCCGCGCGACGATGCGCCGCGCGTACGCGTGCCTTTCAGCGCCGGAAAGCGCAGCGGAATCCGCGCGGCCTGCGACAGCAGCCAGCCGGCCGGCACGAGCAGCTGGTGGATCAGGTGCGTGCGGCGCATCATGTCGAGCAGCCAGGATTGCGGCGCATCGCCCGACGCGGTGTTCTCCATCCGGAACTTGTCGGCCCACGCGACCAGCGGGCGGAACAGGAACTGGTCATACGCGAGGATCACGACCGACATCGCGACGATCACCCAGCCCACCGCGCCGAGATTCTTGTCGGAGATCGCCTGCGCGAGATAGGCGCCGATGCCCGGCAGCGTGATGGTCTGGTTACCGACGGTGATCGCCTCCGATGCGACGACGAAGAACCAGCCGCCCGACATCGACATCATCATGTTCCAGATCAGGCCCGGCATCGAGAACGGCACCTCGAGCTTCCAGAAGCGTTGCCACGGTGTCAGGTGAAAACCGCGCGACACTTCGCTCAGGTCGCGCGGCACCGTGCGCAGCGACTGGTAAAAGCTGAACGTCATGTTCCACGCCTGGCTCGTGAAGATCGCGAAGATCGCGGCCAGCTCCGCGCCGAGCACGCGGCCCGGAAACAGCGCAAGGAAGAACGTGACGGTAAACGAGATGTAGCCGAGTACCGGCACCGACTGCAGGATGTCGAGGATCGGGATCAGCACCATGCCCGCGCGGCGGCTTTTCGCGGCGAGCGTGCCGTAGATCAGCGTGAACGCAAGCGACGCGACCATCGCGGCGAGCATCCGCAGCGTGGTGCGCAACGCGTATTCGGGCAGGTTCGACGGATCGAGCGAGATCTTCTGCGTCTGCAGCACGCCGATCGGCGCCATCGTCTCGTGAAAGCCGACGATCGCCATCGCGAGTATGCCGATGATCAACGGAAACGCGACCGCGTCCCAGCGATTGGGCAGCACGCGCCACGCGGATGCATTCGCGGTGCGGTTCGGGTCGAAGAAACGGATATCCATCGGTAGCGTCTTGTGTTGAATTGAAAATCGATGGGTCCGGCCGCGTGTCGCGCGGCCGGGCGTCGCGCCTCCCGGCGCGGATCAGAACAGCCCGTGCAGCACCCAGTACAGGGCGGCGGACAGCGCGATCGAGGCAGGCAACGTCAGCACCCATGCGAGCACGAGGTTGCGCACCGTATCCCAGCGCAGGCCCGCGCCGCTGGCCGTCATCGTGCCGGCCACGCCCGACGCGAGCACGTGCGTCGTCGATACCGGCAGCCCGTACGCGTCGGCCATCCCGATCGTCAGCATCGCGACGGCCTCGGCCGATGCGCCCTGCCCGTATGTCAGGTGCGACTTGCCGATCTTCTCGCCGACCGTCACGACGATCCGCTTCCACCCGACCATCGTGCCGAGGCCGAGCGCGATCGCAACCGCGACCTTCACCCAGGTCGGGATGAATTTCGTCGCGCGGTCCATCTGCTTCTTGAACGCCTCGAGCGCGCTCGCGTCCTCGACCGAGAACGCCGGCGCCTTCGCCTTCTCCATCAACCGGATCGCCTCGGACGCGACGTACATGTTGTTGCGCACGTTGTCGACGAGGTTCTGCGGCACGCTCGAGATGCCGCCGGCCTGCGCGACCTGGTCGGCGATCGTGTCGGTGAGCTTGCCCAGTGCGGGAATCGTCGCCGGCGTCAGCTTGTGCGTGCGCACGTAGGCCTCGACATCGGCACGCGGGTCGGCCGTCCGGGCAGCCGGGTCCGCATATTTGACGAGCGTCGTCGACGCGTGGCGCGCCACCGCGACGAACGTGCTCGTTTGATCCGGCGTCACGGCCTTGTTCAACGCATACGCGGTCGGCATCACGCCGATCAGGATCAGCATGATCAGCCCCATGCCCTTCTGCCCGTCGTTCGAGCCGTGCGCGAACGATACGCCCGTGCAGGTGAGAATCAGCAGCAGGCGAATCCAGAACGGCGGCGGCTTGTTGCCCTTCGGTTCCTGGTACAACGCCGGCACGCGCACGAGCGCCTTCAGCAGCAGCAACACGAGCGCGGACAGCACGAAGCCGATCAGCGGCGAGAACAGCAGCGCCTTGCCGACGCCGAGCGCCTGGTTCCAGTCGACGCCGCTCGTGCCCGACGGGCCGCTGACGATCTGGTTCATCAGGCCGACACCGATGATCGAGCCGACGAGCGTGTGCGAACTCGACGACGGCAACCCGAAATACCAGGTCGCGAGGTTCCACGTGACGGCCGCGATCAGCAGCGAGAACACCATCGCGAAGCCCGAGCCGCTGCCGACCTGCAGGATCAGCTCGACCGGCAGCAACTGCAGGATGCCGAACGCGACGGCGCCGCTCGACACGAGCACGCCGAACAGGTTCCAGAGGCCAGACCACACGACGGCCAGGTGCGGGTCGAGCGAGTGCGTATAGATGACGGTCGCGACCGCGTTCGCGGTGTCGTGGAAGCCGTTGACGAATTCGAAGCCGAGCGCGATCAGCAGCGCGACGATCAGCAGCAGGAACGGCAGGACCGAGCTTTCCTTGACGGGACTGAGGTCGGCGCTCAGGTGGATGCCGACGTAGACGATGCCGCAGGCAATGATCAGAAAAAACAGCGCGAGGCTGATGGTGCGCGTGCGGGTGCTGACCGCACCGCTGGTTTCCGTTGCCGCGAGATTCGGCATGAAGGGGCTCCGGAGAGGTGACTCGGAGTGGCAGGCTATCGATCGGTCGTGACGCAAATGTGACGTGTCACTTACAGGACATTGACAGGTCATCCGACAGGAATCCCGGATCGCCGCGCAAGCCGCAAACACGGGCGTTCGACCTTGTCACTCGCGGGAATAAATTCGCCGCTGCCGCGGTATGGCACGCGAAGGCGCCGGCTTATTCCAGGACGATCCGGCCGTCCGGTTTCGTCACACGAATGCGAGGCTCACATGTCTTCATCCCCCAGCAACCCGTCGCGCCGCAAGGCGCTGCAATGCATGGCCTTCGGCGGCCTCGGCACGCTGTTTACGCTGTCGGGCGGCATCCTGACACCGTTCGACCTCGCGCTCGCGCAGACCGGCGACGCGCTGCCGGCCAATGCGGGCCGCCCGCTGTTCGTGCAGATCAGCGACACGCACATCGGCTTCAACAAGGACGCGAACCCCGACGTATCGGCCACGCTGAACCAGACGATCGACCTCGTCAACGGCATGCCGGCGATGCCCGCGCTGGCCATCCACACCGGCGACATCACGCACCTGTCCAAGCCCGAGGAGTTCGACCACGCGAAGCAACTGCTCGCCGCGCTGCGCGTGCCGGAACTGCATACGGTGCCCGGCGAGCACGACGTCACCGACGGTTCGGGTGCCGAATATTTCGGCCGGTTCGGCAAGGCGTCGGACAACCGCGGCTATTACAGTTTCGATCACGCGGGCGTGCACTTCATCGGCCTCGTCAACGTGATGCACTTCAAGCCGAACGGGCTCGGCAGCTTCGGCGACGACCAGCTCGCGTGGCTCGCACAGGATCTCAAGGGCCGCTCGTCGAGCACGCCGATCGTCGTGTTCTCGCACATGCCGATGTGGACCATCTACGAGCCGTGGGGCTGGGGCACCGGCGACGCGCCGCAGACGATGGCGCTGCTGCGCCGCTTCGGCTCGGTCACCGTATTGAACGGGCACATCCACCAGATCGTGTCGAAGGTCGAGGGCAACGTGACGTTCCACACCGCGCGCTCCACCGCATTCCCGCAACCGACGGCCGGCAACGGCCCGGGCCCCGTGCCGCTCACCGTGCCGCGCGACCGGCTGCCGTCGATGCTCGGCGTGACGACCGTCGAATTCGCGGGCCATCCGGTCGCGTCGTCGCTGCGCGATGCGACGCTGGCCTGACGCATTGAACCCAAGGGAGACCGACATGACCCGTTTCAAGCCATCCAGCCTCATCGCGGCGCTGCTGCTGTGCGCCACCGCCCCGCTCACCGCGTTCGCGCAGGGCCCCGACGGCACGCTCGTGACGATCCGCAATTTCATGTTTTCGCCGATGTCGACGACGATCAAGGCCGGCACGACGATCACGTGGAAGAACCTCGACGGGGAACCGCACACGGTCGTCAACGATGCCGGCATCTTTCACTCGAGCGCACTCGACCAGAACGATACCTACTCGTTCCGCTTCGACAAGCCGGGCATCTACAAGGTGTTCTGCGGGATTCACCCGTACATGAAGGAGACCATCACGGTCGAATGACGCGGCGCGTCACGACATGCGCTCGAGGGTCGGAAGCGACTGACGTCGAATCGAACGCGGCCGCCCGCTGCACTGCGGGCGGCCCTGCGCCGCCGATCGCCTAAACTGAATCGATCCGTTCGAACCCGACCCACCCTCACACGCAGCGAGGCCAGCCATGACCGCGAGCCAGCCGGCACGCATGGATCTCCCCGGGCAAGTGGTGCTCGTGCTCCAGGGCGGCGGCGCACTGGGCGCATTCCAGCTCGGCGTCTTTCAGGCGATGGACGAAGCCGGCATCCGGCCCGACTGGGTGGTCGGCACGTCGATCGGCGCGATCAACGCGGCGCTGATCGCCGGGAACCCGCCCGCGCAGCGTGACGAGAAGCTGTCGGCATTCTGGCGCCGCGTGACCGAACGGACCCGTTTCGACACCGCACCGCTGCTGCCCGGCTGGAACCGGACGCTGGCCGAGCTGATGATCATCGGCGGCGGCATCGCGGGATTCTTCCAGCCCAATCCGGCCTCGTGGCTCGGGCCGATGGTCCGCCTCGGCGTCGATCGCGCGTCGTATTACCGGATCGCGCCGCTGCGCGACACCCTTGCGTCGCTGATCGATCCCGACCTGCTGAACGCCGGCCACCCGCGCCTGACCGTCAGCGCGGTCAATGCGTGCTCGGGCACGATGCGCTATTTCGATTCACGCGATACGCGACTGTCGCTCGAGCACATCATGAGTTCCGGCGCGCTGCCGCCCGCGTTCCCGGCGATCAGGATCGACGGCGAGCCGTACTGGGACGGTGGCGTGTATTCGAACACGCCGGTCGAAGTCGTGCTCGACGACAATCCGCGCCGCAGCTCGATCATCTTCTCGGTCCAGATGTGGAACCCGGCCGGCCCCGAGCCCCAGAGCATCTGGCAGGTGTCGGAGCGGCAGAAGGACATCCAGTACGCGAGCCGCACCGACAGCCACATCGCGCGCCAGCAGCAGATCCACCGGCTGCGCCACGTGATCCGCGAGCTGGCCCAGCACGTGCCGGAGGCCGAACGCGCGTCGCCGGCCGTGCGCCGGCTCGCCGCGTGGGGATGCGAAACCACGATGCATCTGATCAAGCTCGCGGCGCCGCGACTCGCCGACGACAATCAGTTCAAGGACATCGATTTCACGCCGGCCGGCATCGAGGCCCGCCGGCAGGCCGGCTACGAAGCCGCACAACGGGCCATCGCGGCGCGTCCGTGGGAGACGCCGACGGACCCGACGGAAGGCCTGACGGTATTCGACGCCAGCGGGCCGCCGATCACGGAAGATCCGGCATGACACGCGGCGCCGCGATCGTGCGCCGAGCGCTTCGGTTCGATCACGCGCGCCCGGCCTGAAGCCGGGCCCGGCCGGCTGCGTTCACCTCGACCGTCGCCACGCCGTCCCGCGCGGGGTGCCGGACCACGTAGCCGCGCGCGCAGGCTTCCTCCCACACCGGCAGGCGCGGGCACGACGTGCGCCACGCATCGATCACTTCGTCATAGGGCCGCCCGGTGGGCCCGATCCATTCGAGCAGGTCGAGGATCAGCGACTCGATCGGCGCCGATTCGCGCTCGAGCACGTCCGGATTGACCACGTGGATCGGCTGCCCGGCCGCATACGACACGATCTGGTCGAACACATCCGCGAACTGCGTCTCGTATTCGTCCTCCGTCACGTAGCCGATGTGCGGCGTGCATACGACATTCGGCAAACGCAGCAGCGGATGCCGCGGGTCGTGCAACGGCTCCGTCTCGTAGACGTCCACCGCCGCCATCCCGGGTCGGCCGGCCTGCAACGCCGCTTCGAGCGCACCCGGTGCGACAAGGCCCGCGCGGCTCGTGTTCACCAGCAGCGCACCCGGTTTCATCCGGCCCAGATCCTCGGCCGTCACGATGCCGCGCGTGGCCGGCACGAGTCGCATATGCAGCGAAAGCACATCGCAGGTTTCGAAGAAGGCGCCCTTGTCCGGCGCCGTGCTCCACCCGTCGTCGCGCGCACGCTGCAGCGACGTTTCGCGCGCCCAGACCAGCACGTTCATCCCGAACGCGGCGCCGTACCGGGCAACCTCCGCACCGATCCGGCCATAGCCGTAAATCCCCAGCGTGCGCCCGCGCAGCGTCCGCCCGACGCCGATCTGCCAGTCACCGGCCTGCAGCGCGCGCATCTGCTGCGGAATCTGGCGCATCGCGGCGAGCACGAGACCCCACGTGAGCTCCGCGGCCGCATGGGAAGGCGTGCCCGCATGCTGGTTCGACGACACGATCACGCCGTGCGCGGTACATGCGTCGATGTCGATGTGCGGATAGACGCTGCGCTGGCTGATCAGCCGCAGCTTCGGCAGCCGCGCGATCAGCGGCGCGCGAATCTGCGTGCGTTCGCGGATCAGCACCAGCACGTCCGTGTCGCGCAGGCGCTCGGCCAGCGCGTCGACGTCCTGCACGTGATCGTTCCAGATCGTGACCGCGTGCCCGTCGAGCTTGCGAAAGCACGGCAGCGTGCGCAGCGTGTCGAAATAATCGTCTAGGATCGTGATGTTCATGGCGAGCGCTCCTGACAACGCCGTCATCCTGAACCGGGAACGCTTCGCAGGGAAATGAATTTATCTTGCCGATTCCTGCATTTTTCTGATCGATCGACGTTCGCCCTGCGCGGACTTCGCACGCACGCTCACTGCCCTGCCGCGCGCAGGTCCGGCGCCGTGCCGGCAACGACCGGACACGATGGCGGCAACGCCTGCCCGAACAGCACGGCCAGCCCGCAAGCGGACGTGAACATGCCGAGGCCGTCATGCCCGACGCCCGGCACTTCGACGACCTGTTGCGCGAGATCGCCAGGATGCCGTTTCTTCAGGTAATCGAAATACGCGAGCCCGCGCGCGAGCCGGTACGGGCCTTGCGCCATGGCCGCGCATGAACGGTCGATGAAGTGGGTGTAAGGGTTCGTGTCGGCCTGGCCGAGCAGGTACACGACGTGACGCGCGACATAGCGTGTTTCGAGATCGCGCACGTCCTGCGACGCGACATAAGGCGGCGCCGACTTCAGCCCGTACTTCCACTCGGTCGCGCTCGGACAGGTTCCGCCTGCGATCGCCTGGCCGTCCGGCCGCTCGTCGTCGAAATACAGGTAGCTCGACGGGTTCGCGACCACATACCGCACCGCAATGCCGGCCTGCGCGAGCGCATCGCCTTCGTGCCCGGCCACCGCATAGCGCTGCAGCAACTGCGCGCCGGCGGAGTGGCCGATCATGACGACCGTCGACAACGCGGGATACAGGCTGCGGTCGGCGAAATGCGCGAGCAATGCGTCGAGCGCGGTGAACGAACTGATCGGGGCGGGCTGGCGGGCCGGTTCGCCGCCCTTCCATCCTTCCTGGGTCCAGGCCAGCGTCGGCGCGGGCAGCGAGAACGCACGCGTATCGGCGCGTGTCAGGAATTGCGGCGCGACGACCATCGTGCCCTGGCCCGCCGCACCGGCCTGCTCGACGACCTTGAGCCCCGATGCGTAATAAGCGTCGGCGTTGCGCAGCGTGCCGTGAATCACGATGAACACACGCGTGACGTCGGGTGCTGCCTTGTCGACGGGATGGTCGGCATAGACGGGCAACATCGCGCTGCCCTGCGGCGTGTCGACGGTCAAGCGCTGGTCGGCGACTGCCTTCACCGGTGCTTCGAGACGTTCGCGCTGGGTGGGCGTGGCGGCTTCGGCTGGATGCGCGCCGCCCAGGACGCCGATGGCTGCCGCGAGCGAAATCGCGAACGCCAGGGTTCGGGTGGCCGGCAACACGCGTGAGCGCCGGATGCGGACAGAGGCGACGGAAATGAGTGACATGGCAACGGATCGAGTGGCGGATATGACTTTAACGGCGATGGTCGCAGAATCCGTCGCGCGCTGCCGGGCGGTTGCGGGAAGCGCGTCAGTCCGCCGGGTCTGCGCGGCGTTCGCGCCGCCCGCCCATTCCCGGCATCACCGCGCGTCGATCGTCCAGATACCCGGCCAACGGCCGAATACCAACGTTACGCAACAGTGCGCTCTTTCAATTACAAATTCGGCATATTTAAAATAAAAATCAGAATAAATTATTTACCCCGGATCGAAATTTAAAAATCCATCACATACAATACAACCGCCGATCCAGATGATTAATGCGACGCCGAATCGGCATCCCGTTTCAATTATCGATATTGTTTCAACAATAGATAAGGAGAAGCGATCATGGCTCAAGTCACACTATGGGGTAGCGTCCAGAGCAACGGTACGGTTGTCGACGGCTCGGGCGGATTCACCGTGAAACGCGAAAGCACGGGTACGTATCAACTCTCGTTCAGCACCACCTTCACCAAGACGCCGGCCATTACCGGGTCGCAATGGGGGTACGGCGGCGGGCAGAACACGCTGGACAACGTGATTTTTCCGGCGCTTTCCGGTAGCGGCGCCACGATTCAAACCGGCGACTCGTATGGTAAATACAGCGACCGGAATTTCAGCTTCATCGTTGTCGGCACGATCAGCTGATATTCGATCGAATCTGCATTTACGCTGAAAACCGGGATTTCATGAAAACACCATTTCATGAATCCCGAGCGAAATGCGGCCGCCATGGGTTCGTCAGTTTGACGAACCCGGGATGCCGGGATGAATTCCGCGAAATCGCCATGTCGCGGACACCGATTCCCGGCATCCGTCACCCTCCCCGCCAGCCGCCAGCGGGTCGATCGCACTGACCTGGAAGCGGATCGTCAGGATCATCGATATCCCGACGATCGTCGGGCCGGGCCGCGTCAGCCCGACGCTTCGGACGGATCGCGCTGCATCCGTTGCACGATCGCGTCCAGTTCGCCGAGATGCGTGACCACCGCCTGCTTGCCCGCGCGTGCCCATCCATCGAACGACGTCATCCCGCTCACCGCGCCGACGAACGCCACGCCGGCACGCTCGGCCGCCTGCGCATCCACCGCGTGGTCACCCACGTAGATCGCCGAACGGGCCGGCACGCCCAGCCGCGCCAGCGCCAGCACGAGCCCTTCGGGATCGGGCTTGTGACGCTGCACGTCCTCCCCGCCGATCAGCACGTCGACGCGCGACTGCAGTTCGTTCAGCGCAAGAATCGCCTCGATCCGGTAGCGGAACTTCGACGACACGATCGCAATCGCGAGACCCTGCTCGCGCAGACGCGCAAGCAGCGACGGCACCTCGGGATAGAGGCGCGTGCCGTGCACCATGATCTCGTCGGCGCGTGCCACGAAGTGGCGCGCAAACGCGTCGGCCCGCGCCGGCTCGGTTTCGCCCGTCAGCGAGCGAAACATCTCGTGCAGCGGCAGCCCGATCACCGCACCGATCTGCGCCGGCGTCGCGCCGGCGGCATCCAGTTGATGCAGCGCGTATTCGGTGCATTCGATGATTGCGGCGGACGAATCCGCCAGCGTCAGATCGAAATCGAAGATGACGGCCCGAACCGGCATGAAAGGATTCTCCGAAAGAAATCGGCTTGCGCGCGCGATGCGCCAACCGGCATGACGTTGCGATACCTACCCGCGTGTCGATCGATCAGCGTTCCTGACCGGATTGCTCGCGATCGGCCGCGTCGAACCCGTCCGGGTCGCGCTTCGCCCATTGTTTTGCCCACCCCAGCAACGGTTGCAGCGACGCCTCGAGCCGCCGGCCTTCGGCCGTCATGCAATAGCCGCCCTCGCCGTGCTCGACGAGGCCCGACGCCTTGAGCTCGGCCAGCCGCGTATTGAGCAGGCGCGCATTCGTTTCGCAGGCTTCCTGCAGTGCCCGGAATGTGAGCGGCTCGCCGCGCAGTTCCCACAGGATGCGCAGCGTGGTGCGCCGCCCGAGCAGATCCAGCACGACCATGATGGGTCGTCCTGTCTTCGATCCGCGAACGCGCTGTCCGATTTTTGGTGTGGTCATGCTGTACTTTTTAAAGCAATAGCCACGCGGAGTCAATTGCTTGAATCACGCCTCGCCTTTGCTTTACTTTTTAAAGCACGACGCCTACGCTTCCACGCATGCATCGTCTCAGGCAAGGGGCTCACATGACTCAGCGTATTGCATCCGCATCACCGCCGTTCGAACCCGGCATCGCAGCGTCGATCGACCGGATCATGCAGGGCCGTCCACCGTTGCGACTCTTCACCACGCTCGCCCGCGATCCGCGCCTGTTCACGAAATTCTTCGCCGCCGGCCTGCTGGACAAGGGCCATCTCGACATCCGGCAACGCGAGATCGTCATCGACCGCACTACCGCGCTTTGCGGGTGCGAATACGAATGGGGCGTGCATGTCGCCGTGTTCGCCCGGACGGCGAAGCTGACCAGCGAACAGATCCGGTCGTTGGCGCTCGGCTCCGCCGACGATGCATGCTGGGACGATGACGACCGGGTGCTGATCCGGATGTGCGATGCGCTGGATCGGCACTGCGATATCGACGATGACCTGTGGCACGCGCTGTGCCGGCATTTCAGTGACGAGGCACGGCTCGAGCTGCTGATGCTCGCGGGCTTCTATCGGACGGTCAGTTATCTCGCGACTGCACTGCGCCTGCCGCTTGAAGCGCATGCGGCACGGTTTCCGTCTCGTACGTCGGCATGTGCGGTTCATTCCCCTGATTTGCCGACGGAGGATCGACCGTGATTTCTGGCATGGAGATGAATACAAGGCGATGGTCCAGCAGGTGGATGGCTTTCCGCCCGTGACACGCGTGCCGGATGCGGTCGCGCATGTCGATGCGACGCAGGGGCGGTACACGTTCGCCGGACTGCCCGACTGAGGGCCGGATCGCGCCATCGCGGAGCGACCCGCCGCGCACGCCCTCGAGCGTCACCCCGATCCATCCCCGTTATCGCGTTTCACTATCAACCCCATTGACAGCAATGCTTTCAAACATATCGTCAAGTTCCGATATATGATTCGCCCATCGACGATACCTGTTTGCCTGACTGAAACGCCCGCCCGATCCATGCCGACCGAACTCGACATCGAAGCCATCCTGAAAGCGCTCTCGAACCCCGTGCGCCGGGAAATCCTCCTCTGGCTAAAAACGCCGGGCGAGCATTTCCCGAACCAGACGCTGCCGTACGAACACGGCGTCTGTGCGGGCCAGATCGACGCGCGCTGCGGGCTGTCGCAGTCGACCGTCTCCGCGCACCTCGCGACGCTCCAGCGCGCGGGGCTCGTGACGTCGACACGGATCGGCCAGTGGGCGTTCTTTCAGCGCAACGAGGCCGTCATCGACGCATTTCACGACGCCCTGCGCCGCGAACTCTAGTCAACACGGCCGAACCGGCCATGCGGAGCGCTGTCGCCCATGACGCGACGGTTTCCCGCCTTTCGTGAAGAGGTTATTTGCCATGCCCACCCTGTTCGATCCCGTCACCCTCGGCGACCTGACCCTGCCGAACCGCATCGTGATGGCGCCGCTCACCCGCTCCCGTGCGGGCGCGACGCGCGTGCCGAACGCACTGATGGCCCGCTACTACGCCGAGCGCGCAACGGCCGGCCTGATCATTACCGAGGCCACGTCGGTCACGCCGCAGGGCGTCGGCTACGCGGATACCCCCGGCATCTGGTCCGACGAGCAGGTCGAGGGCTGGAAACAGGTGACGCAGGCCGTGCATACGGCCGGTGGGCGCATCGTGCTGCAACTCTGGCACGTCGGCCGGATCTCCGACCCGGTGTTCCTGAACGGCGACCTGCCGGTCGCGCCGAGCGCGATCGCCGCGGGCGGCCACGTGAGCCTCGTGCGTCCGCAGCGCCCGTACGTGACGCCGCGCGCACTCGAGCTCGACGAAATCCCGGGCATCGTCGCCGCGTACCGCAAGGGGGCGGAGAACGCGAAAGCGGCCGGCTTCGACGGCGTCGAGATCCACGGCGCGAACGGCTACCTGCTCGACCAGTTCCTGCAGGACAGCACCAACCACCGCACCGATGCGTACGGCGGCCCGATCGAGAACCGCGCACGCCTGCTGCTCGAAGTGGTCGATGCGGCGATCGACGTGTGGGGCGCCGGCCGCGTCGGCGTGCACCTTGCCCCGCGCGGCGACGCGCACACGATGGGCGATTCCGATCCGGCGGCAACGTTCGGTTATGTGGCGCGCGAACTCGGCCGTCGCAAGATCGCGTTCCTCTTCACGCGGGAGTCGTATTCGGGCGACCACTTGAGCCCGCGCCTGAAGGAAGCGTTCGGCGGCCCGCTGATCGCGAACGAGCAGTTCACGCTCGACACCGCACAGGCCACGCTCGCAAGCGGCAGCGCCGACGCGATCGCATGGGGCAAGCTGTTCATCGCGAACCCCGACCTGCCGCGCCGCCTCGAACTCGGTGCGCCGCTCAACAAGCCGGTGCCGGAAACGTTCTACGCGGAAGGCGAAACGGGTTATACCGATTACCCGGCGCTGAGCAACGCGGCCTGACGGCCCGGCAGCGCGTGTTCAGCGGCGCACGTCCGCACGCATGAACACGCGCTGTGTCTCGTCGAGCCCGAGCGACACGTGGTGCGCGCGGATCGCACGGAGCGTGTCGTCGAGCGCAGCGTCGGCGACGATGCTGAACCCCAGGCGCGCGTAATACGGCGCATTCCACGGCGCCTCGCGAAACGTCGACAGCACGACCTCCGCGATCCCTTCCTGCGCCGCCCGCGCCATCACTTGTTCGATCAGGCGCGCGCCGATCCGCTGTCCGGCATGCGACGGCGCGACATCCAGTTCTTCCAGATAGAGCCGCTGCCCATCGATCCGCCGGTAGAACGCAAACCCGACGCACGTGCCCTCGGGATCGACCGCGACATACGCGCGACCGTCGTCGATGCGCACGCGCACGGCCGCCGCATCGGTCGGCTCGGCGTCGGCGATGTGGGTCATGCCGATTGCGCGGAACCGCTGCGCGGCGGCGACTTCGACGGCGGCCATCGCGGCCGCGTCTTCCCGCGTGGCGGGACGGATCAGGATCGATGCAGTCATCACGGCAATTCAGGCAGGCAGTCTGGAACGGCCGTCACTATAATCGAAACCTCATACGTTTCGAAGGCCCCCACCCACGAGGTTCGTCATGACGTTGTCCGCGCTCGCCGTCTTCGCCGTCACCCTGCTCGTCACCGCCGGCACGCCCGGCCCGAGCGTCGCCGCGCTGGTCGCGCGCGTGCTGACGAACGGCGTGCGGGACGTGCTGCCGTTCCTCGCGGCCATGTGGCTCGGCGAAGCGCTGTGGCTCACGCTTGCGGTCGCCGGGCTGTCCGCGTTCGCGCGCACGTTCGCGGCCGGGCTGATCGTGCTGAAGCTGCTCGGCGTCGCATACCTGCTGTTCCTTGCCTGGAAGATGTGGACCGCGCCGACGGAAACCGGCGCCGACGACCTGCCGCGCGGCCAGTCGCCGTGGCGCATGTTCGTCGCGGGGATGCTGGTTACGCTCGGTAATCCGAAGATCATGGTGTTCTATCTCGCGCTGCTGCCGACCATCGTCGATCTCACGCACGTCGGCGTGACCGCGTGGGCCGAGCTGGTCGGCACGATGCTCGCCGTCCTGATCCTCGCCGACTGCTTCTGGTCGCTGCTCGCGTCACGCGCACGGGCGTTCCTGACGTCGGCACGCGCGAAGCGGTTCGCCAACCGCACGAGCGCGACCGCGATGGCCGGTGCGGCGGTGGCGATCGCGACGCGCTGAGCGGCATTGTCCGGCGCCCGTCGCGCCGCGGCCCCTCCACTGCCCGGGGAATCGACATGAAAACCTGGCTTTCGGCTGCCCTGCTCTGCCTGTCCGCCACGCTCGCGCACGCGGCCGGCATCAAGTTCGTCACCATCCCGGCCGACGCGGCCGGCCCCGAGTTGCGCGCGGTCATCTGGACGCCCTGCACAACCCCCGCGCAGTCGCTCACGATCGGCCCGTTCCTGCTGAAAGGACAACGCAACTGCCCGACCGTCGGCGACAAGCTGCCGCTCGTCGTGATTTCGCACGGCCACGCCGGCACCTACTTCGGGCATCACGACCTCGCCGAAACGCTCGCCGACGCGGGCTACGTCGTCGCGGCGATCAACCATCCCGGCGACACGCATAGCGACATGAGCCGCGCGGCCGACCTGCGGGAACTGGTCGAGCGGCCGGACGACATCAAGCGCCTGGTCGACTACATGCTGGCCAACGGGCCCGACGCCACGCACATCGATCCGACGCGGATCGGCTTCTTCGGCTTTTCGCGCGGCGGCTATACGGGCCTCGTGCTGGCCGGCGCCAATCCGGATTTCGTCCACGCGCACGTGGCCTGCCCGGACCCGACCTGGCTGATCTGCAAGCAGATCCGCGACCACGACGTGCCGCGCCAGCCGTTGACGCACGATCCGCGGATCAAGGCCTACGTGATCGCCGATCCGATGAACGAATTCCCGAGCGCCGATACGCTGAAGAACGTGCACGCGCCGATCCAGCTGTGGGGGTCCGAAGCGGGCGGCGACGGCGTGGAGCCGGAAACGGTCCCCGCGCTGGCCGGCATGCTGCCGCAACGACCGGAATTCCACGTCGTGCCGAATTCCGCGCATTTCGCGTTTCTCGCGCCGTGCCCCGAACAGCTGGCGCAGGTCTCGCCCGAAGTCTGTACCGATGCGAAAGGATTCGATCGCGCGGCCTTCCACGAAACGCTCGATGCAAAGGCGCTCGCGTTCTTCAGCGCCAATCTGCGCTAACAGCGAAACGTCTTGCGCCAGACGCCCGGCGCCGGCACATGGCCGTCGCACGCGATCAGCGCGCGCACCAGCGCCCAGTCGTCGTCATCGCAGAAGTCGAGCAGCATCGCGCCATACGGGCCGGGCTGCTCATGCAGTCGTTCAGTCAGCCGCGCATGAATGCCCCGCACCCTGCCGTCGCCGTGCGCGACCACCGACGGATTCGCGCCCATTCCCGTCCCGCTGCAGAAGTTGATCGCCCAGCGGCCGCTGTCCGGCGACGGCAAATCCGTCAGCAGCGCGTCGATTGCCCGCCACTTCCAGCCGATCGACGCGGCCACCGGCACGCGATATTCGTCCTGGATCACGAATGCGCCGTCGGGGTGGTCGATCGTGAACGTCGCATTGTCGGGCCACGCGGTCAAATCGATGCCGAGCGGCCGGCTGCTGCGAAAGCGCCGCAGCAGCACGATCGCGCCGCGCACGTCGCCGAGCGCGGGCAGCGCGCCGCCGGCATGCCAGCGCAGCCGCGGATGCCGCGCGCGATGCGCGTCGAACGTCGCATCGAAACTGCGCGTGCACGCGTGGGCCGGCCATTCGTCCTTCACCGACATCACGAGGCATTCGCGCGGATGCGCGTCGAGAAAACGCGCACAGGTGGCCAGCACGTCGTCGAACGTCATGCCGAGCGCGATGCCGCCGTGATGGATGTCGAATGCATCACGCACGTGCCGGCAGCGGATGTCGAGCAGCCGCACGCCATGCGCGAGCTGGGCTTCGAGCGGCGCGCGCTGGGTGCGCACGAGCCGATCGTCGACGGTATACGCACAGGTGTCATGGCTGCCCGGTAGGGTCAGCGTATGCAGCAGCCGCGCATCGTCGAGCGCCGACATCCAGTCGGCGGGCGGCATGCACGTATCGTGGCTCGAAGGGATCATGAATCGATGAATGACAAGGAAAGAAAGCCGTGGGTCACGGCATCGGATGTCGCGGCGCGCGCCGGCGTGTCGCGCTCCGCGGTGTCGCGTGCATTCTCGCCGACGGCGAGCATCGCGCCGCAGACGCGTGAGCGCGTGATGGTCGCCGCGCGCGCGCTCGGCTACCAGGTCAACCTGATCGCCCGCGACATGATCACGCAGCGCAGCAGCATGATCGGCGTCGTGACGGCCGGGTTCGAGAATCCGTTCCGCGCACGGCTGCTGTCGGACCTGATGGCCGCGCTCGGGCAGCGCGCGCTCACGCCGCTCGTGACCAATGCGGAAGATCCGCGCCAGGTCCGGCAATCGCTCGAACAGTTGCTCAGCTACCGGATCGCGGGCCTCGTGATGACGTCCGCGTCGCCGCCGCTGTCGGTCGCGCAGCAGTATCTCGAACACCGGATCCCGGTCGTGATGATCAACCGCGAGGCGAACCTGCCGGGCGCGGACATCGTCGTCAGCGACAACGCGGCGGGCGCCGTCCATGCGGCGCAGCGGCTCGTGCGGGCCGGCGCGCGCCGGCTCGCGTTCGTCGGGCCGCGCGGCGCGAGCTACAGCGCGCAATCGCGTGCCACCGCGTTCGAGCAGGCGATCGGGCGCGGCGACGCGTTCGACGCGACACTCGCGCACGTGCTCGACACGCCGTCCGACACGCATGCAAGCGGCGTCGACGCGGCGCGGCAACTGTTCGCGAACGGCAAGCGGCCCGATGGCGTGTTCTGCTCGTCCGACCTGCTCGCGCTCGGCGTGATCGACGTCGCGCGCAGCGAATTCGGGTTGCGCGTGCCGGACGATGTGCGCGTGATCGGTTTCGACGACATCCCGGCCGCCGATTACGATGCGTACCGGCTCACGACGCTGCGACAGGACACGCGCGGCCTCGCGCAAGCGGCGGTCGACCTGCTCGCCGACCGGATGCAGGCGTTCGACGGCCCGTCGCGCACGCGCATCGTGCCGGTCACGCAGGTGGTGCGGGCCAGCTGCGCATAACCAGGGAGAATCGGGCGCGGCGACGCCGCGCGTCACTTCAGCCCGCCCGCGAACCCGCGCAACAGGTAGCGCTGCACATAGCCGGCCACGGCCAGCGTGGGCAGCGACGCCATCAGCCCCGCGCTCATCAGGTCGCCCCAGTCGATGCCGTTCTCCGTCACGTAGCCGGCAATCGCGAGCGGCAGCGTGAAGTGGCTCGGCGTCGACACGAACAGCAGCGCGATCAGGAATTCGTTCCACGCGGCGATGAACACGAAGATCGCGGTCGCGATCAGCCCCGGCGCGCATAGCGGCAGCACGATCTGCACGAGCCGCCGCGCGAGCCCCGCACCGTCGATGCAGGCGGCTTCCTCGTATTCGATCGGCACGTCGCGCACGAACGCGAGCAGCATCCAGATCGCCATCGGCAACGCATAGATCTGGTACGCGAGCATCAGGCCGAGCGTCGAATCGAGCAGGTGCAGCCGCTTCGCGAGCGCGAACAGCGGCACCGCGATCGTGATCGGCGGCATCAGCTTCAACGCGAGCACGAGCACCAGGAACAGCAGGTCGAGCCGTGCGGGAAACCGCAGCCGCACGAGCGCATACGCGGCCGGAAACGCGAGCGCCAGCGCGAGCAGCGTCGTGCCGAAGCCGACCAGCAGCGAATTGAACAGCGGCACGCCGATGCCGTTCGACCAGACCGACGCGAAATGCTCGACGGTCGGCGCGGCCGGCCAGATCCGCAGCGGGTGATCGAGACGTTCGAGCGTCGGCATGAAGGCCGCGCCGGCCATCCACAGGCACGGCAGCAGCAACAGCGCGAGCGCGGCGATGCGCAGTGCCCACGGCATCGCGCGACCGAATGCGGCGCCCGTTCGCGCGCCCGTGATGCGAGCGGATTGCGCCGTCATGCGCGCCGCTTGCGAACCGTCTGCCATACGTACCCCGAGACCAGCAGCGCGGACGCCGCGAGCATCAGCACCGACGCGGCGCTCGCCGGCCCGACGTTGAAGAAGCGAAAGCCCGTGTCGTAGATATAGGTCGACAGCGTCTGCGTCGCGTTGCCGGGGCCGCCGCCCGTCAGCGCATAGACCTTGTCGAACAGCTTGAACGTGTCGATCGAGCGCAGCAGCAGCGCGAGGCCGATCTGCGGCGCCGCGAGCGGCAGCGTGATGTCGCGCAGGCACTGCCACTCGCTCGCGCCGTCGGTGCGCGCGGCTTCGTACAGCTCCTGCGGGATCGACTGCAGCCCGGCGAGCACGATCAGGAACGCCATCGGCGTCCACTGCCACACGTCGACGAGCGCGAGCGACCACAGCGCGAGATGCGGATCGGACAGCCAGCGCACGCCTTCGATGCCGAACGCCGCGAGCAGCGCGTTCAGGAAGCCGTCGAAGTTGAGCCAGTTGCGCCAGATCGCCGAACACACGAGCGTGGACAGCATCATCGGCAGGATCGCGAGCGGCAGCGCGATGCGCCGGCCCGGAAACGCGCGCACGAACAGCAGCGCGAGGCCGAAGCCCAGCGCGACTTCGGCGAGCGACGCGACGATCGTGAAGCGCAGCGTGTTGCCGAAGCCGGCCGTGAACGCGTCGTCGCCGAGCACCGCGCGATAGTTCGCGAGCCCGGCGAACGCGCGGCGGCCGGCCGAGTAGTCGACCCGGCAGAACGAATCGATCAGCACCTGCGCGACCGGATACAGCGCGAGCGCGGCGAGCACCAGCAGCGCGGGCCCGAGCAGCGCGACGAACGGCAGGCTGCGGCCGAAGGCTTTCATGCGCTGGGTCCCGGCGAGGGTTCGAGGCGAGCCGTCACTTGCCGGCCGCGGCCGTCGCCTGCGCGATCTTCTGCTGCGCCTGGCGCAAAGCGGCGTCAGGCGCGGCCTGCCCGGTCAGCGCGAGCTGCAGCTGGTCGCCGAGAATGCTCTCGACCTGCTGCCAGTCGTTCACGCGCGGCCGCGCACGGCCGGCTTCGAGCGCCTTCAGCTGATCCGGATACCAGCGGTACTGGCGCACCAGCGCCGGATCGTTGAACACGCTGCGGCGGGTCGGCGGAATGCCGATGCCGGCGAGGCGTGTCTGCGTATCGCGGGCGGTCAGGTACGCGAGGAAATCCTGCGCGAGCTTCGCGTGCGGCGCGTCCTTCGGGATGCCCATCTGCCAGATGCCGAGCATCGGCGCCGGGCCGGCGGTCTGCCCGGGCGGCGGCTGCAGCGCGATCTGGCCGACCACGCGCGACTGCTTCGGATCGTCGAGCGCCGGCACCCACGCCGGCCAGACCTCGATCGACTGCGCGGCGGTGCCGCGCTGCAGCGCATCGCGCACTTCCGCCGCGCCGTACACGTCGACGTCCTTCGGCGCGGACGCCTTCAGCGCGAGGAAGGTCTTCAGCGCGGCCTGCGCTTCACGCGAATCGATCGTCACGTTGCCGGCACGATCGAACACGTCGCCGCCGTAGGCCCACAGGATCGGCAGGAAGCCCGTCACGACCGGGTTGCCCTTCGTGCCGCGGAACACGACGCCCGACACGCTCTTGTCCGCGCCGCCGACGGTCTGCGCGATCTTCAGCACGTCGTCCCAGTTGCGCGGCGGCTGCAGCTTGTACTTCGCGAGCAGGTCCTTGCGGTACGCGAACATCTCGACGTTGCCGACGATCGGCAGCGCGTACAGCGCACCGGCCGCGTTGCGGCCGAGCGCGACGGTGGACGGCACGAGATCGGCGTCCGCGAGCGACGCGGGCAGCGGCTTCAGCCAGCCGTTGCCGATGAATTCGGGCGCCCATGTGTCGTCCATCATCACGAGGTCGTACGCGCCGGTGCCTTCGCGCATCGACAGCTTGAGCTTCTGGTACAGGTTCGCGTTCGGCAGCTTGAGCAGCTCGATCTCGGTGCCCGGGTGCAGCTTGTTGAAGCCGGCGACGGCGTCGGCCAGCCCCTTGCCGTAGATATCGTCGCGGCCTGCGATGACGAGATCCGCGGCAACGGCGTGCGTGGCGGCGAAGGACAGCGCAAGGGCGGCGGACAGCGCGCGCAGGCGGCTCAGCAGGGTCATGTGGTCTCTCTCGATCGGCGTTTGTAGCGGGACAACCATCCGTTGCACACGTGTGCAACGCGGGCGACACTTCGGGTCGCCTGAAGCATCGCCATTGTTCACGTCGACCGTGAAGGTATTGTGGCAAGCGGCAAGCCGGGCAATCCGAGACACGTGCAAGGTGCGCCGGACAGAACGATCCGGTTCCTGACGAAAATGGCGGGAAAGCCGCTCCCGACCTTCCACGCCATGGCTCGCGATATTGGGTTTCCATCAATCTCGCCCGTTCAGTTAAGCATACGGGCGATTTTTTTCAAGCATCGCTTTCCATCAATTGACGGGCGCCAACGCCACCGACGGTCAGAAGTTCACGCGGATCCCGGCCATCACCGCCAGTTGCCGGCTCGAGTTGCTGTTCGCGAGCACCGGGATCTGCGCGTAGTTCACCGCGTTTCCGTCCGCGTCGGTGCCGAGCCCCTTCCCGCTCGCGATCTGGCCGATCGCGACCGCATACAGCGCCGTGCGCTTCGACAGGCTGTAATTCGTGCCGACGTTCACCTGGTGGAACCGCGTCGTGCCGCGCCCGTCGGTATGCGCGGCGTTGAAGATATAGGCCACGCCGCCCTGGAGCGCGGGCGTGAACATGTACGTGGCGTTCAACTCGCCGATATCGAACGTGAACGCCTGCGTGCGCGGCTGCGCGGTGGTCGAGAAATAGCGGCTGTCGCCGAGGCGCGTATGCGTATAGGTGAGCGCGATCGTCGCGTCGCCGAACGTGACCGAGCCGCCCGCGCCGAACGCACGCATCGCGCCCGCATCCTGCAGCAGGCAATACATCGCACCCGGGTTGCCGCACGCGAAATCGCCGATATAGCCGTTCGCGCCGCCGAGCGCCGCGTCGAGCGGCTGGTGCAGGTCGAGGTAACCGACCGAGAACGCAACCGGCGCGCGCGTGTACGTCGCGGCCACCGCGTAACCGCGCTTCGCGGAAAAATCGCCGGCCTGCCCGCCGAAGCTGAACGTGCCGCCGAACGTCAGGCCGTTAAAATCGGCGCTGGTGAACTTCACCGCATTGTTGAAGTTGAACGCGGCGTTCAGGTTGTCGACGTCGCCGAGATGCGAGCCGTACGGCGTCGCCCAGTTGTTGCTCGACACGTATGCACCGAGCATGTCGGTGTACGTGTCGTACTGCCGGCCGAGGCCGAGCGTGCCGATCCCGTCCTGGCGCAGCCCGACCCATGCCTGCCGGCTGAAGGCCGTGCCGCCCTGCAGCGCCTGCCCGTTCGCGGACAGGAACTGCTGCTCGAGCGCGAACACCGCATTGAGCCCGCTGCCGAGCGGCTCGGCGCCCTGGAAGCCGAACCGTGACGGCACGAGGTTGCCGCCGCCCATCTGCCATGCATGACCGCCGCCCGTGCTGCCGTCGGCGCGCGTGAACTGCTGGTTCGTCGAGTAGATGATGCCGGTGTCCACGGTGCCGTACAGCGTCACGCTGCCCGAGGTCTGCGCCTGTGCGTGCATGCAACCCAGCGTCGCCGCAGCCGCGGCCAGTCGTCGTCCGATCTTCATGTCCCGCCCCTCTGTTGTCATCGATTCGCAGTGCAGATCGATGGGGTTATCGATATGGGTGACAGGACTCTATCCAGCGAAAATTCAGGACCTCTATCGCAAATCGGCAAACAGTCGCACGCGTTGCCCGCGACGGTGCCCGACGGCGCCGGCGCGGCGCGCGTGCGTCATTCGGGGCGCGTCGTCTGCGACGGCAGCTCGCCGAACAGGTCGCGATACTCGCGCGCGAAATAGCCGAGGTGGGTGAACCCCCAGCTCGCGGCGGCCTCGCCGACGCCGAGCTGCTGCACGGGCGTCGTGCGCAGCATGCGGCGCACCGCGTTCAGCCGGATCGTGCGCAGATAGCCGACCGGCGTGACATCGGCCACGCGTTGAAAACTCGTTTGCAGCGTGCGGCGGCTGCAGCGCACGGCACAGTTCGAGCACGGTGACGGGTTCCTCGGGCCGGTCGCGCAGGTGCTTCTCGCAACGGCTCACGATGTCGCTGTAGGTGGCGTGCGTAATGTCGCGACGCTCGACGCCGATGCCCTGCTCGAGCGCATCGAGGAACATGCCGAGCATCGCGTCGCGGAACATCTTGCGGGTGGCCGCGTATTCGAGGTGGCCCGGGTTGCGCTGCGCGTCGTCGATCAGCGACGACAGCCGCACGCCGAGCGCGACGCCCTGCTCGTCGGACAGCCGCGTCACGTGGCGCAGCTTGCGTGCGCCGGATGCGCCGAATTCGGCTTCGCACAGCTCGTCGACCATGTCGGACGCCGCGCTGATCCCGACGAGCCCCATCCCTTCCGGCGTGTGGAATTCGAAATCCTCGCCGGCGCGCAGCGCGAGCAGCGCATAGCCGTCGACGGGCTGGCCCTGGAACGTGCCCGCGAGCGGCACGGACAGCGGCACCGCGAGCGACGTGCGCCCGGCCGGTGCGAGCCCGGTTTGCGCGACCCGCCGGTTGGTCGTTTCGCGAAAGAAGTGGAAATCGTCGTACAGCACCTGCGTGACGGTGCCCTTGAAGCGGCCCGGCGTCATCTGGCGGTACACCTGATGCCAGCCCGCGATCGCGAGCCCGTGATCGTGCACGTCTTCGTGTGAGCGTGACTGGAACAGCATCGGCATCTCCGGTAAAACCCTTAAACGCGGCCGCCGGTTCCCCGGCGCGCAACGCCACAGCTTACCCGTGCAAAATCCTGCGTAGTGCGGTTTCGAACGCAAGACAGACCGCCGACAGCGCGGCGGCCTGCTCGCCCGTCAGGCGGACGTAGCGGCGGAACGACGGCATCCGGTTCACGACCTCGCTGCCGCCGAACGGCACGATCGCGAGCGTCCAGCGGCCGTCGCGCGCGTCGATCATGCAGTCGGTCAGGTGCAGCGGCCGCAGCGCGTCGGCCAGCGAAGGCTCGGCGACCAGTGCGGCCAGCGTGTCGGCGAATCCGGGGTCGCATGCTGGAGCGGCCAGCGCGTCGATACCCGTGCAGCGCAGCCAGCCGGTCTGCCGCACGCGCGCACTGCCCTGCACGGCCGGGCCGCACGCGGTGACCGCCACCTTCACGCTGACCGTGTGCATCAGGAACTGGCGGTCGACCCGCTCGTCGATGCTCACGCGCACGCCGTTCGGCAGCCTCGCCGTCGGACTGCCGACGTGATCGGCATCGCGCTCGGCGCCCAAATCCGCCAGCACGCGCGCGGCGATCGCGCCGGGCCGGTGGCCGGGCGGCGGCGCATCGGGCGCCGCGCGCCAGCGGGCGAGCGCGATCTTCACGATGCGACGTGCTCGTTGCGCAGCACTTCCTCGACCGGCACCGGCTTGAACGGATGCCGGCGCTGCACGACGAGCGTCCAGAACAGCGCGTACAGCGCGGTGAGCCCGAGCATCGCACCGAACGGCACGTAGATGTCGCGCGCGTTCATGCCCGGCGGCGTGATGTACCAGATCGCCAGGATGATGCCGACACTCGACACGATCTGCGGCAGCGGGAACAGCGGCGAACGATACGGGCGCGGCAGGTCCGGCCGGCGAATCCGCAGCATCACGACCGATGCGGTGACGAGCAGGTACGCGGTGCCCCACGCGCAGGTCGCGGCGAGCACGAGGTGCAGGATGCTGTCGAGATTGCCGTTGATCAGCCACGCGTGGAAGATCGGCACGATCGCCGCCGCCACGATGCCGACCACCGGCGTCTTGAAGCGCGGATGCAGGTATGCGAAGCAGCGCGGCAGCGCGCCGTCGATCGCCATCCCGTACAGGATGCGCGGCAGCCCGGCCATCAGCGTGTTGATCGTCGCGGCGCCCGCACAGAGGAACGCGATGCCGAACCAGATGCGGCCGAACGGCCCGAGCACCTGCAGCGCGAACGCGGGAATCGCGCCCGGCGTGTCGAGCAGGTGCGTGAGGCCGTCGGGGCTCACCGGCACGTTCGCGACCTGACGGCGGATCGCCGCGCCGTACAGGAACATGCAGATCGCGACGCCGACGAGGCCCAGCGCCATCGCACGCGGAATCGTCTTGCCCGGCGCCTTCATTTCCGGCGCGAGCGGCGTGACGAATTCGCAGCCGACGAACATGAACATCGCCATCCCGACCAGCGACAGCACGGCCGGCACCGACGTGCCGACTTCCGAGCCGCCGAACCAGCCGTCGAGATGCACGGCCGGCGCGGCCGCGAGCCCGAGAATCCCGAAGATCATCAGCGACAGCCACATGCCGGCCGTCAGCACGATCTCGAGTTTGCTGAACACCTTGATGCCGATGATGTTGGTGATCGCGAACGTCACCACGAGGCCGACACCGACGAGCCACGAGCTGTTGTGCTTCTCGAGCGCGGCATTCAGCGATTCGAAATTGACGAGCGCCATGATGCCGCTCAGGATCGTTTCCGCCGTGCCGGCGAACACGTGCACGAGGAAATACGCGGAGATCGTGCCGGTGATCGCCCAGAAGCGGCCGAGCCCGCACGACAGGTAATCGTAAACCGAGCCGGCCGTCGGCAGCATCGCGGCGGCTTCGGAGAAGGTGGTCGCCTGCGCCTGCATCATCACGAATGCGATGATCATCGCGACCGCGAACGCCCAGCCGCCCATCCCGAAGCCCGACGTCGCGGTGAGAATCACCGGGCTTGCCATGATGAGGCCGACGGCGCTCGCCAGCGCGGTCGGAAAGCCGACCGCACCCGCCTTCAGCGCCGTGCCGCCACCCGCTTCAGCCGGCGTGCCGGCGGGCGTGCCGCCCGCTGCGCCGGTAACTCCAGACCATCCCGACATCCCTGTCTCCTTCCTGTGTCGACCCCGGCCGCCGCTTCGTCGGCGGCCGGGGTTCCATGGCTATGCGGTCGGCCCGGGCGGCGCTTCAGCGCTTCGACACCCGGCCCCCCCAGTCGATCACACTTCGATCCGATGTCGAAAAAATACGCAGGCAAAATAATCCGGTCATAGCGCAAATTGGCAAACCGGCGGCGGCTACGCTGCCCGCCGCCGGCGCGCCGTCACGTGGTCACACCGTCACGCGAACGGCACGGCCTCGAAGCCCGCCGCGAGCGCGTCGACGATCCGGTCGAGTTGCTCGCGCTGGATCACGAGCGGCGGCGACAGGATGATCTTCGTGCCGACCGGGCGCACCAGCACGCCGTTCTCGCGCGCGACTTCCGCGACCGCGTTCGCATAGCCCGAGAGCGGGTCGATCGGCTCGCGCGTAGCCTTGTTCGCGACCAGGTCGAGCGCGAGCATCAGCCCCTTGCCGCGCACTTCTCCGACCGCCGCGAAGCGCTCCGCGAACGGCTTCAACGCCTCGAGCAGATACGCGCCCTGCTTCGCCGCGTTGGCCGGCAGGTCTTCCTTCACGACGATGTCGAGGCTTGCGATCGCGGCCGCGCAGGCGACCGGATGGCCCGCATACGTGTAGCCGTGCATGATCGCGCCGCCGAAATCGGCGTTCGCGGCGAACGCGTCCTCGATCCGCGCGTTCACGACCGTCGCGCCGAGCGGCACGTAGCCCGACGAGATGCCCTTCGCGAGACACATGATGTCCGGGCGCACGCCCCAGCCGCGGCTGCCGAACATACTGCCGCTGCGGCCGAAGCCCGTCACGACTTCGTCGGCGATCAGCAGGACGCCGTAACGGTCGCACACCTCGCGCACCAGCGGCCAGTAGTTGGCCGGCGGCACGATCACGCCGCCCGCGCCCTGGATCGGCTCCGCGATGAACGCGGCCACCGTGTCGGGGCTCTGGAACTGGATCTCGCGTTCCAGCATCTCCGCGCAGATCCGGCCGAGTGCTTCGGGATCCTGCGTGAACGGGTTGCGGTACAGCCACGGCGTCTCGACGTGGAAGCAGCCCGGCAGGTTCGGCTCGTAGTTGCGGCGGAACACCGTGTTGCCGTTCACCGACGCGCCACCGAAGTGCGTGCCGTGATAACCCTGCTTCAGCGAGATGAACTTCGTGCGGTCGGCCTGGCCGCGCACCTTCCAGTACTGGCGCGCGATCTTCAGCGCGGTCTCGATCGAATCGGAACCGCCCGAGCTGTACAGCACGCGGCGCATGCCCTCCGGTTCGAGCATGTCGATCACCTTCTTCGACAGCTCCTCCGCGCGCGGATGCGAAATGCCGTCGAACAGCTGGAAGTATTCGAGCTCGTCGAGCTGGCGCACGATCGCGTCCTTCACTTCCTGGCGGTTGTGGCCGACGTTCACGTTCCACAGGCCCGCGACGCCGTCGACGAGCTTGCGGCCCTGTTCGTCGAACACGTAGCAGCCGTCGCCGCGCACGATGCGGATCGGCTTGCGCTGTTTCATCTCGTTCGGGTGCAGCATCGGGTGCCAGAATTTCGCTTCGTTGTAGCTCATTGCAGTCTCCACTGTCGGATCGGTTGAGGTTGAGGCCGCGCGTCAGTGCGCGATGCAGACGGATTTGGTTTCGGTGAAGCCTTCGATCGCGTACTGGCCGAATTCGCGGCCGATCCCCGATTGCTTGTAGCCGCCGAACGGCATCGACGGGTCGAGCGGGATATGGCAGTTCACCCATACGGTGCCGGCCTCGATCTGCGGCACGAGGTTCATCACGCGCGTCAGGTCGTTGCTCCAGAGGCTCGCGGCGAGGCCGTACGGCGACGCGTTCGCGAGACGCACCGCATCGGCCGCGTCGTCGAACGGCACGACGACGATCACCGGGCCGAACACTTCGTCGCGCACGATCGCGCTGTCCGGATGCGGATCGGCGATCACCGCCGGCTTCACGTAGTAGCCGGGCAGGTCGTCGGCCGACGTGCCGCCCGCGAGGAACGTGAGGCCCGCGCGGCGCGCGCCTTCGATGTGCTGGACGACCTTGTCGCGATGGTGCGCGGAGACCAGCGGGTTGATCTGCGCGGTCGTGTCGAGGCCCGCGCCGAGCTTCATCGACTGCGCGACGCCCGCGAGGCCGTCGGCGAGCTGCTTGAACTTGCTGCGATGCACATAGATGCGCGAGGCGGCCGCGCACACCTGCCCCTGGTTGAAGAACGCGCCGGCGGCGACGCCGTCGAGCGCCTGTGCGACGTCGATGTCGTCGAGCATCACGATCGGGTTCTTGCCGCCGAGCTCGAGCGAGAAGCGCGTCATGTTCTGCACGGCCGCCGCGCCGACCAGCTTGCCGGTCGCGGTCGAGCCCGTGAACGAGATCTTCGCGATCGACGGGTGGCTCGCGAGCGCGGCGCCGCATACGCGACCGCCGGTGACGACGTTGAACACGCCGGGCGGCACGCCGGCCTCGCGGGCGAGCTCGGCCAGGCGCAGCGCGGTGAGCGGCGTTTCCGGCGACGGCTTCAGCACGATCGTGCAGCCGGCCGCGAGCGCGGGAATCAGCTTCCACACCGCGATCATCAACGGAAAATTCCACGGCACGATCGCGGCGACCACGCCGACCGGCTCCTTGCGCGTATAGGCCGTATAGCGCGCGCCGGGCGGGAACGGGATCGACACGTCGAGCGTCTGGCCGGTGATCTTGGTCGCCCAGCCGGCCATGTAGCGCACGTATTCGACGCTCGCGCCGACCTCGATCGCGCGCGACACGTGGATCGACTTGCCCTGGTTCAGCGTTTCGAGCTGCGCGAGCGTTTCGGCGTCGGCTTCGATCAGGTCGGCGAGTTTCAGCAGGATGCGTTCGCGGTCGGCCGGCCGCAGGCCGCTCCACACGCGGGTGTCGAATGCGCGCTTCGCGCTGGCGACCGCGCGGTCGACGTCGTGTGCGTCGGCGTCCGCGACCGTCGCAAGCCGCTCGCCCGTCGCGGGGTCGAACACGTCGAGCCGCGCGGCCGCGCGGGCGGGCTGCATTTCACCGTCGATGAAGAGGCCGAAGTCGCGCGCAACGAAGGTGCGCACGGTGTCGCTGACGGCGACGAAATTCGTGGTGCTCATGGGCGTCTCGAGGATTGTCGTGGCTGGACCGCGTGCGCACGGGCACGCGGGCGTCGTTCCACTGTATCGACGAGGGTTCGCGCCCGGTGAGCGCAAATTGGCAGCGCGTGGGCGGTGGGGATGGCGGGTTCGAACCGCGTGGGATGGCTCTGGTGGTCGACGCGAAACGCCGGCCCGGCGCTGTGCCGGTCAGCCGCTGACGTTCAAGACAAGCAGCGCGTTGGAATTCATGAATCGACGATCTCGAAGGTTCGAAGTCCGGAGCGCAATTATCCGAAGAATTACAGGAACAACGCCCCGACCAGTTCCGTGCGGTTCGACACGCCGAGCTTGCGGTACATCCGCATCAGGTGCGTCTTGACGGTCGGCTGGCCGAGCGCGAGATCGCGGGCGATCTCCTTGTTCGAGCGGCCGTCGCGCACGAGGCGCGCGATCTGCTCCTCGCGGTAGGTCAGCCGCTCCTCGCAGCCGATCCGGTGAATGCCACGCCGCGCACGCAGCAGCGGGCTCAGCGCGGCTTCGGCCACGGGCTGCAGCCGCGTGAGCGCATCGATCTCGCCGGGCGCGAACCGCCCGGCCGTGCTGTTGCCGGCCACGCCGCCGCGCGTGTCGCCCGAGCCGAAGCGCAGCAGCGAGAACGCACCGACCGTGCGGCCCGCATCGCGCAGCCAGATCTCGACGACGTCGGCCACGTCGTGCCGCCGCAGGAAACGGGTCCAGTACGCGGACGCGTCGCGCCTTTCGTCAGGCAATTGGGAAGCGAGCGTGACGACCGCGCGCTCGCCTGCCGCGCAGCGCGACGGATGCAGCGGATCGAGCATCCGGTAGCGCGCGACATAGGTGCGATGCATCGATTCCGGCATCCCGAACAGCTCGAAATCGGCCGGTTCACCGCTCTGGTCGAGCCGGTAGAACACGATCGCGGACGGGCTCGCGAACGCGTCGAACGCATCCACGCACGCGCGCAGCGCGCGCGGCCAGTCGGCGGCGGCCGGGTCGGCGGGAACGGGTGAGGTCGGCATGGTGGAATCGGCTGGCAGGCGAACTTATCGAGGATCGAAGTTCGGGCCAGCCTACCGGCGCCGAAAAGCGCCGGTGAGCACAAATCGGCAAATCGTCCCGGCCCGGCCGGCACGGCGGGTTCGGCCGGGGCGATATAAGCGCGCAATGGGGCGCGCCCGCAAGTCAGCGCGCGTTCGCGGCGAACGTGTCGCAGGCGCTCAGTTCGCCCGATTGCATCCCGCGCCGCAGCCAGTACACGCGCTGGTCGCTGGTGCCGTGCGTGAAGCTCTCCGGCACGACATAGCCCTGCCCTTGCTGCTGCAGCCGGTCGTCGCCGATCGCGGCGGCTGCCTTCAGCCCCTGCTCGAAATCGCCGGGTTCCATCAGCCGCTGGTTCGCGCGCTGCGCGTTGTTCGCCCACACGCCGGCGAAGCAGTCGGCCTGCAGCTCCATCCGCACCGACAGCGCGTTCGAGTGCGCCTGGCTCGCCCGCCGGCGCGCGGCGTCGACCTTGTCGGAAATACCGAGCAGGTTCTGCACATGGTGGCCGACTTCGTGCGCGATCACGTAAGCCTGCGCGAAATCGCCGCCCGCGCCGAAACGCTTGCGCAGTTCGTCGTAGAAACCGAGATCGATGTACACCTTGCGGTCGCCCGGGCAGTAGAACGGCCCCATCGCGGTCTGACCCGTGCCGCATGCGGTCGGTGTCGAGTTCGTAAACATCACGAGCGTCGGCGGCTGGTACTGCGCGTGCAGTTGAGTATTGAACACGCCCGTCCACGTACGCTCGATATTGCCGAGCACCTTGCGCGTGAACACCGCACCCGTGTCGTTCGCCTGCTCGCCCTGCCGCTGCGCGGGCGCGGGCTGCGCCTGCTGCTGGCGGCCCTGCAGCGCCGACGCGCCTTCGAGTATCACGCGCGGGTCGATCCCGAAGAAATACGACGCGGCGAACGCAACCACGATCGTGCCGATGCCGATCGTCGCGCCACGCCCGCCGCCGAACCCGCCGGCGCCGCGGCGATCCTCGACGTTCGTGCTTTCCGTTTCGTCGTCCAGCCTCATAGCCGGCCCTCCCTGTTCTTGTCGATGGTCCGGCACGCGAGCGCGCAACCGGGCGATAGGTTGTCGTGACACGATCCCCGGCCGATGCAGCGCGCACGTGGGGTGCGCTGTCACCGGGATCGCCGGCCCGCCGCTCCGCTCGCACGACGGAATCGGCCGGCCGATGCGCCGCGCGTCGATGCGCGGCCCGCCCGCGCTATTCTGCCGGGCTTTCGTGACTTATCGCAAAAATGTGGAGGATAGAGCGATTCGGCGCCGGACATCGTCAGCCTTTGCAAAATGGCCCGCCGCCGCGCCGATCGCCCGGATGCCGCCCGCGTTCATCCTTTCGGCTGATACCGGCGCGCGCCGGCGCCGCCTAAAGTGACCGGAAACGACACCTTTCCGGAGCACGACATGACCCACCCGTCACCCCGCACGATCGCGATCACCGGTGCAGGCACCGGTATCGGCGCC